>JBPCSK010000149.1:0-6944 GCA_051007275.1 Gaiellales bacterium
CCGCCGCGCCGTGATGGTCGTGCTCGTGCTGCTCCCGCTGTGGTCGAGCTATCTCGTCAAGGTCTACGCCTGGCGGGTGATGCTCGGCGAGCAGGGCATCCTCAACAGCCTCCTCTCCCCCTTCGGGCTGCACGGCCCCGGGTTCGGCACCGTCGCCGTGACGATCGTGCTCGCCTACCTGTGGCTGCCGTACATGATCCTCCCGGTCTACGCCGGCATGGAGCGCATCCCGAATGGCCTGCTCGAGGCCTCCGGCGACCTCGGCGCGAAGCCGCTGCGCACCTTCTCGTCGGTCGTCATCCCGCTCGCCTTCCCCGCGATCGTGGCGGGGTCGATCTTCACCTTCTCGCTGACGCTGGGCGACTACATCGCCGTGCAGCTCGTCTCGAGCACGCAGTTCATCGGCAGCGTCGTCTACGCCAATGTCGGCACCGCGAACAACCTGCCGCTCGCCGCCGCGTTCGCGCTCGTGCCCGTCGTGATCATGATCGTGTACCTCTTCATCGCCCGCCGTCTCGGCGCCTTCGAGGCCCTCTGATGCGCCTGTCCGGCCTGTCCCGTGGACTGATCCTCGCCGCCTCCGGCGTCGTGCTGGCGATCCTGTGGGCGCCGCTGTTCGTGATCGCCCTGTACGCCTTCAACGATCGCCGCGTCCAGTCGTGGCCGATCAAGGGCTTCTCGCTGCAGTGGTTCGGCAAGGCGATCGACAACCCGGGCGTGCGCCACGCGCTGCTCACGTCGCTGGAGATCGCCGTCTGCGCCGCAGCCGTCGCGCTCATCCTCGGCACGCTCCTGTCGCTGGCCGTCCACCGCTTCTCGTTCTTCGGTCGCACGGCGCTCTCGTTCGTCGTCGTGCTGCCGATCGCGCTGCCCGGCATCGTCACCGGCATGGCGCTCAATGCGACGTTCCGCACGGAGCTGTTCGGCGTGAGCCTCAAGATCGGCCTTCTGACCGTGATCATCGGCCACTCGACGTTCTGCATCGTGATCCTCTTCAACAATGTGATCGCGCGCATGCGGCGCGTGCAGGGCTCGCTGGAGGAGGCCGCGATGGACCTCGGCGCCGGCGAGACACGCGCGTTCCTCGACGTCACCCTCCCCCAGCTGCGCGGCGCGCTGCTGGCCGGCGCGCTGCTCGCCTTCGCGCTGTCGTGGGACGAGATCGTCGTGACGACCTTCACGGCCGGCGTCGGCATCGAGACGCTGCCGCAGTGGATCCTCAACAACCTGTCGCGACCGAACCAGCTGCCGATCGTCAACGTCGTCGCGCTCGGCACGATCCTCCTGTCGGCGATCCCGGTGTATCTCGCCACGCGCCTGTCCGCCGATGCGGGTGCACCGCTCAGCGCGATCGATGAGCCGTAAACTCCCGTCGGGCCGGTAGCTCGAAGGTCGAGCAGGAGACTTTTAATCTCTCGGTCAGGGTTCGATTCCCTGTCGGCCCATGGCGTCGCTGGCTGAGGCCAGCGGCACCGGATCAATGCGGGTGGACCCGATGAAGGCGGCGGCGATCGCGAGCGCGCCGGCGATTAGCGTCGCACCGATTCGCGCCTCGGCGAGCACGTCGATCGCCTCGCCCTTGATGGCGAGGCCCGACAGCAGTCCGAGCGTGATGCCGAAGACCGTGAGCGAGTAGTTGACGGCCGAGAGGGCGCTCATCACGAGCGCGCCGAGGGCGAAGGTGATCACGAGGGCGTACGGAGTGGGGTGCAGCGTCTTGACGTACGCGACCATCACGGCGACGCCGAGCAGGGTGCCGAGGATGCGCTCGGCGACGTGATGCACGGTGCCGCTGCGGTCCGGCTGCAGGACGAAGATGAGCGTGAGCGGGATCCAGAATCCGTGCGGCAGGCCATCGACGCGGGACAGCAGCGAGCCGATGGCGAGCGCAATGGCGAGGCGGATCGCATGGCGCAGGAAGGGATCGCGACGATGGAGGTGCAGCCGCAGCCGCTGCAGCGGCGGCACGTCGAAATCGCCGGGGGCACCGACGCGCTGCGGGCGCAGCAGGATGATCGGCGCCATCACGATCGCCACCAGCGCGAAGCCGGAGATGCCGACGACGAGCGCGACGTCGAGAACGGCACCCGGCGGTTGGGGCTGCCCGGATTGGATCGCGAACTGCGCCATCGAGGCCGTACCGATCACGACCCAGCGCGGCCCGATCGCGCCGACGTAGCCGCCGATGAGTCCGATCAGCATCAGCGGCAGGAAGACCCACACGCCCAGCGGGGCGAACGCCGCGCCGAGCGTGGCGTCGATCGTCATGAACAGCGCCGCGAGCAGCAGCGAGCGCCCCTGGCGCTCGGACGGCCGCGCCCCGCCGACGAGACCGACGAAGGCGGCGGTCATGCCAATGGTCAGCGCATAGCGCTCAAGTCCCGCCGCGATCGCGCCGGCCACGAACACGGCGAAGATCATCGTCTCCAGCAGCGGCAGCCGCCAGTGCGTCTCGCGCCAGTCCCACGTGGACCCGAAGAGGATCAGGCGCCGATGCTGCTCCTGCACGTGCGTCGAGGTCACCGGTATCGCTCCACGCCCGAGACCGTAGCGTCCGCGCTAGGCGAGCACGAGGATCTGATCGCCGTCTCCGAAGGAGATCGTGCGCGACTTCGCGGGATTGACCAGCACTCCGCCGCCACCGAGTCCTCCCTCGACGGCCGTCGAGACGATGCGCACGCCGACCGCCACATGGCCGCGGTCGCGTGCCGCCACGACGACGTCGCCGAAGGTCGCCTCCGCGCCACCGAGGTCGTAGCGGTCTGCCGGCACGAGCACGAGCTCGACACCCTCGGCATCGAAGAGGTCGGCGAAGACGCCGCGCAGCTCGTTGTTCTCGGACAGCTGCGCGAGCATGAGGCTCGTGAGCCGCTCGCTGACCACGAAGTCGTCGGGGTTGGCCACGCGCGCCAGATCCACGTCGCGCACGTCGAGCAGCTCGGTGACGAGCCGGACGCTGGCGTTCGGCCCGTCCAGCTGCGTCGCCTGCCGCACCTGCAGGAGCGTGAGCAGCGCCCGCGCATCATCGGCCGCCGCATCGCCCGTGCGGTAGCAGAGGATGATCACCTGGTCGTAGCGATCGCGGTTGACCTGCGCAGTCAGCTGCGCCCCGTCGACGGTGTCCATCTCGACCACGTCGATCGCGGTGTTGGCGAGCTCCGGAAGCTCCACCGGCTCCTCGACCTGCGTGGGGTCGACGAGCAGGCGCACGGTCGACCCAGCGGAGACGTAGCGATCGAGCTCGCCGAGGATCGTCGGCGCCAGCGCGTTCCAGCCGATCAGCAGGGTGCTCTCCTGCACGGGGACGATGGCGGGCTGCGACGTGGAGGGCATATCCGAGACGCGCACGACCTCGCCCGACAGGCGGATCGTGTCGTCGTCGGCGGAGATCGCGATCACCTGATCACCCGGCTCGAACACGCGTCCCAGCGGCGGGCTGAGCGTGACGGTGCCGCCGGCGTCGCGGACGCCGATCACCGCGGAGTGGTCGTACGCCGTCAGCGCATCGCCGAAGGCAGCGCCAACGAGCCCGGGCTCCTCCTGGAAGTAGACCTCGTCGCCATCGAAGTCCAGCAGCTCCTGGAAGACGACGCTCAGGCCCGATTGGCGGCAGACCTGCGCCGTGACGCGCGCGATCACGTCGCTCGAGACGACGATGCCCATCTTGCCGTTGGTGGCGCGGTCGATGGCCGCCGCCGAGTCCTCGCTCTCGAACTCGGCCGTGACGCGCAGGTGCGCGAGGTCGGGGTCGATCGAGAGCAGCGCGAGCACCGTCTTGACGACGCCTGGGTCACCCGTCGACTCGTCGAGGAGGATCAGGATCGACCTGGCGTCCTCTGGCCGCACGAACTCGAGGTCGCTCGGATCCGACGGGCTGCCGGAGCGGCAGATCACTCGGGTGCGGCGGCCATGATTCGCGCGAGCGCGCACCTCGTCCTCCATCTCGACCTTGTCGCGATCGGCGAGAAGCACGACGCAGGGGTCGCGCTGATTCTCGTTGGCGATGTCGAGCTCGGCCAGGATCTGGTGCAGCTTCGGCGACCACCCGAGGATCAGCGTATGCCCGTGCTCCACGACGAGCGACCGCCCCTTGCGCAGCTCGTCCAGGCGGGTCTCGATGCCGGACGAGATGATGCCGATCAGGATCGACAGCACGAAGATGCCCGCGACCGTGACGACCAGCGCGATGATGCGCCAGGTCCAGCCGGAGTCACCGCCGAGAGCGCCAGCGTCGATCGCGTGCATCAGGTTGAGCCACGTTCCCTCGATGAAGCCCGTCTCGTGCTCTCCTCCCGTCCGGACCCCGAGCAGCCAGACCGCGAAGCCCGCGATCAGCACGACAACCACCGTCACCGCGGCGAGCCATGCGATTACGCCGATGGTGCCGCGCGACAGCGTGGCGTCAAAGCGATAGCGCAGGCGATCGCGCGTGGTGATCGGACGACCCACGTTGCCTAGCTGTCCATGTCCCGCGCTGCGGCGGCCGAATCATCGCACCGCACGCGTGTGAACGTGGGTACTGCCACCGCGGTGACCTCATCCGATGTCATGACGCCTCTGCCTCCGGGAACGCGAGAACGGCGCAAACGTAGCAACCCGATCCGGGTTCGCACAACACGAACCACTCGTCGGTATCCGTACCGTCACTCTGCGCGTACGCGCAGGCGGAATCAGTCGCCGGACGAAGCGGCAGCCGTGCTCTCGGCGTGCTGCGCGCGGCGGCCGAGAATCAGGATCATCAGCCGATTCGCCGCGAGTGCCAGCAGGAGCACGGCGACGATGAGGATGAAGAGATCGACGATCAGGTTCCACTTGAACAGGATCAGGAACGCGACGACGAGCAGGCCGACGAGCTGCAGGACCTTGCCCCAGGTGGAGTCGGCCGGCGTGATCGCCTTGCTGCCCCACGCCTTCGCGACGGTCCAGACGTCCATCACCTCGAGCTTGCGCCCGCCGGCGGTGGCAGCGGCATCCGAGTCGAGCGCCTTGTCCGCCGCGCTGGCGGCGAGCGGCGCCGTCCAGCGGAGCGACCACACGAGCACCGCTGCGATCACGCCGACGATGGCGATCACATGCGAGATGTGAATGAGGTCGCTGAAGAGGCCGTCGAAGATGCCCTGCGCGGCCTGGTTCAGCACGTAGTCATTCGCCGTCGCCGACCCGAGGCCCCAGTTCACGAGATTGAGGAGGATCGCCAGCGTGATGCCGGTGATGCCGAGCGTCAGGCAGCCGGCGATGACGCCCTTGCGGCGCACCGGCGCGATCAGAGCGGCAACCGCCAGCAGGATCAGGCCGAGGACGACCACGATGTACGACACCGGGCCGAGATCGGCGCCCAGCTGGATCAGGCGGAACGCCGGACCGAGGTTCGGGATATTGGCCAGCTCGGTGCTCGCGGCGGCGCCCACCTTCGCGGCGATCTCGGCGTCGTACGGCTGGATCGTCTGCTCGAGCAGCTGAGGCAGGCCCTCAACCTTGAAGACGAGGTTGGCGGTCGCGGGGTCGAGGAGCGCCTGGTGCAGCTTGCCCAAGGCGGCGACGATGATGCTCGTGAAGGCCGGCTCGGCAACCACGGTCTCGGCGGCCGACTGGATGATCGGGCGCGCGATGACGGCCTTCGGCACCTGCTTGATGACGACGTCGGTCACCTCGGTGGCGAGCGCGGTCTGCGTTGCCGGCTGCTCGAGCACGGACGTCATGCGCTGCGTGAAGACCTGCTGGTTATAGAGCGTGCGGTGCAGGTAGATGCCGAGCACGCCGAGCAGCAGGAAGAGCCACGCCACGACGAGGATGACGACGACGCCAGCCCACGCGCCCTTCGCGCCCTTCTTGGTCTCCTCCACGGCGGCCATGCGCGAGACGGTACCAGACCCGCGCTGCACACTCGTTGCACGTTGCGCCAGCGGCGCGCCGCGCTACGTGGTCTTGAACGCGCCGAACTTGCCGCCCGACACCTCCTGCACCAGCACCGGCGAGATGCCGTTGCGGTTGGCGTCGAACGAGAAGTTGCCGAGCAGCGTCTTGACGTTCTTGGCGCCAGTGATCGCGGCGAGCTGCGTGGCCATCGCGTCTTGCGTGGCGGCGCGGCCGTTCTTGGCGGCGGTCGCCAGCACGTACGTGTAGGCGTAGGCCGTCGCGGCGAAGGCGTCGGGCGTGCTCTTGTACGCCTTCTTGAAGGCCTTGATGAACGTCTTGTTGGTCGGCGTCTGGTTCCAGGCGGCCCACGACGTGCCGACGATCAGGCCGTTGGCGGCTCCGCCGGCACCCTTGATGACTGCGCCGGAGTTGAGGCCGTTGGAGCCGATGATCGCCTTCTTGTAGCCCGCGTTGCGGAGCGCCTGCAGGAGCGGCACGCCCTCTGGGGCGAGCGCGCTGATCGCGACGATATCGGGATCGTTGGCCTTGACGTCCGCGGCGATCGCGGAGAAGTCGGTCGTACCGGCAGGCACGAGCTCGGTCTTCTTGACGGTGATGCCGTTGGCCGTCAGCGCGGTGGCGAGCAGCGGGCCGGACGTGACGGAGAACGTGTCGCTGCCCTGGATGACCACGGCGGTCTTCGGCAGCAGGCTCGACGTCGCGACCGTCTTGACGACCTGCGGCAGAACGTAGGCCTCGGTCAGCGCCGGTCGGAAGATGAAGTTGCCGATCTCGGTGATGCCGGGCTGCGTGTTCGAGATGCCCATCACGGGGATGCGCGCGGCCTGCGCGAACGGATCGACGTCGAGCGCGACGTTCGAGAGCGTCGGCCCCATGATCGTGGACACGCCGTCGCGGAAGAAGACGCCGTATGCGGCGGCCGCGCCGGCCGTGGTGCTGAGGTCGTCGATCGTCTTGACGTTGACCTTCACGCCGGAGAGCGCGCCGCCGTTGATCTCCTTCGCTGCCATGTCGACGCCGCGGCGCGAGCTGAGGCCGTACGCGGCCGCGTCGCCGGTGAGCGACAG
>JBPCSK010000150.1:0-1185 GCA_051007275.1 Gaiellales bacterium
GCCAGCGCCTGGCCCGTGAACGCGGCGACCGCGGTCTGCGCCTCCTGGTTGTTGAGGCGGCCCTTCGTCTGGCCCTCGAACTGGGGGACCTCGAGCATCACTGAGATCGCGCCGGTCAGGCCGTCGGCGACGTCCTTGGCGTCGAGCGACTCGCCCTTGTCCTTCTTCAGCCGCCCCGCGTCGTAGGCGGCCTGGTTGAGCACCCGCGTGAGCGCGCGGCGCAGACCGGAGACGTGCGCGCCGCCGTCGACCGTGTTGACGACGTTGCAGAACGAGTAGACCCGATCGTCGGCACCCATCGTCCACTGCAGCGCGATCTCGATCGGGATGCCGCCGGACTCCCCCTGCAGCGAGATGATCGTGGGGTGCGCAACGTCGCGGCTCTCGTTGAGCTCGTGGACGTAGTCGGCCAGCCCGTTATCGCTCTTGTAGCGATGCTCGGCGCCGTCGGGCGTGCGCAGCGTGAAGGACAGCCCGCGGACGAGGAACGACTTCTCGCGCAGGCGCTGCTGGACCGTCGTGTTCGAGAGGTGCGCGTTCTTGTCGAAGATCGTGCGGTCGGGGGTGAAGCGCACGGTGGTGCCGGTGCGCTCGCCCTTCTCGAGCGCGCGCACGTCCTTGACCGGGCCGTCCGGCACGCCGCGCTGGTAGCGCTGGCTCCAGAGCCGCTTGTCGCGCCGCACCTCGACCTCGAGCCAGTCGGACCGGGCGTTCGTGACGCTCGCGCCGACGCCGTGCAGGCCGCCGGAGACCTTGTAGCCGCCGTCGCCGAACTTGCCGCCGGCGTGCAGCTTGGTGAAGACGAGCTCGAGCGCCGAGACGCCCTGCTCCGGGTGGATGTCGACGGGGATGCCGCGTCCGTCGTCGGTGATCGTGATCACCTCGCCGTCGGCGATCTCGACGACGATGTTCGAGCAGCGACCGGCGAGGGCCTCGTCGACGGCGTTGTCGACGACCTCCCAGATCAGGTGGTGGAGCGCGCGGCAGGTGGTGCCGCCGATGTACAAGCCCGGCCGCACGCGCACGGGCTCGAGGCCCTCGAGGACCCGGATGTCGGCGGCGCTGTAGCGGTCCTTCGCCATCGGACTCGCAGCCTAGGCGACGGCCTTACGGGTATCGGGGTGCCGGGAACGGGGCGGATCGCGTTCTCCAAACGCATCCGGCGGCGTTGAAACGCCCCGACCC
>JBPCSK010000151.1:0-2917 GCA_051007275.1 Gaiellales bacterium
CGCTGGACGCTCGCCTCGTGGGGCTTCCTCGGCATCGGCATGCTGCTCGGCGCGCACTGGGCGTACACCGAGGTCGGCTGGGGCGGCTTCTGGGCGTGGGACCCGGTCGAGAACGCGGCGCTGATGCCCTGGCTCGTCGCCACCGCCTTCCTGCACTCCGTGATGGTGCAGGAGCGCAAGGGCATGCTCAAGGTCTGGAACATCGCCCTGATCGCCGGAGCCTTCGCGCTCTCGATCTTCGGCACGTTCCTCACGCGCAGCGGCATCCTGTCGTCGATCCACGCGTTCGTCGCGACGGACATCGGCTGGTACTTCATGTTCGGGCTGGCGGCAGTGCTGATCGGCTCGTTCGCGCTGATCCTGTGGCGCCTGCCGCTGCTCAAGGCCGACCAGCGCATGGAGTCGGTCGTCAGCCGCGAGGCCACGTTCCTGTTCAACAACCTGCTGCTCGTCGGCCTTGCCTTCGCCGTGCTCTGGGGCGTCGTGTTCCCGCTCATCACCGAGGCGATCGGGCAGGTGCGCGAGTCCGTCTCCACGCCGTTCTACGAGTTCTTCGTGATCGCTTTCGGCCTGCCGCTCCTGCTCCTGATGGGCGTCGGCCCCCTGATCGCCTGGCGTCGCGCGTCGTTCCGGCAGATCCGCACGACGTTCCTGTGGCCGCTCATTGGCGGCGTCATCACCGGTGCGGTGATGGTCGCGTTCGGCCTCGACTCGTCCTGGCCCGGGATCGCCGCCGGCAGCATCTGCGCCTTCGTGACCGTCACCATCATCAGCGAGTTCGTGCGCGGCACCGCCGCCCGGCATCGCGTGGCGGGGGAGAGCTGGCCGATCGCCTTCCTGCACCTGATCGATTGCAACCGCCGCCGCTACGGCGGTTACATCGTCCACCTCGGCGTCGTCGTGTTCGTGATCGGCGCGGTCGGCGCCAGCGCGTACCAGACCGAGGCAGAGGGGCTGCTCAAGAAGGGCGAGTCGCTCACCGTCGGCAGCAACGTGCTCACCTTCGAGGGCGTCGAGCGCGAGAAAGGCCCCAACTACAACGAGCGCGCCGCCATCCTGCGCGTCACGAGCGATGGCAAGGAGATCGGCATCCTCCGTCCGGCGCAGCGGTCCTACATCCGCGAGCAGACCACCTCCAACGAGGTGGCGATCAACACGACGCTCACGCAGGGCGATCTGTTCATCATCCTCGACGGCATCCGCGCCGACGGGGCCGTGCGCATCAAGGCCTTCTACAAGCCCGTCGTCAACCTGCTCTGGCTCGCTGGATTCCTGTTCGCCGGCGGCGTGATCCTCTGCGTCTGGCCCGACGCGCGCGAGCGCAAGCGCATCGCCAAGCGCTACGCCGAAGAGGCCCTGCCAGGAGAGTCGTGATCCTCGCCGCCCTCACCCTCGCCGGCGTCGCGCTCGCCGTCGTCGTCTTCGTGGCCTGGCCGCTCGTGCGCCCGCAGACCGCCGACGACCAGCTCGACCCGCTCACCGACGACCAGCGCCGCCGCCTCGCCCTGCGCGAGGAGCGCGATCTCGCGCTGCAGGCGATCAAGGAGCTCGAGGTCGACCGCGCCACGAACCACATCGGCGATCAGGACTACGACGAGCTCGTGGCGGAGTACCGCGCGCAGGCGGCGAAGGCGATCGCCGCGCTGGATGCGGAGGAGGGGACGGCGTGAAGCGGCTGATCGGACTGCTGATCGGCATCGTCGTCCTCGTGCTTCCCGCGCAGGCGCTGGCCGCGGAGACCGTCACGTTCGGATCCGTCACACCTGAGAGGTACACGTCGTCGTTCACCTTCACGTGGACCATCTCCGGGTCGCCGGTCATCAACGGCGCGCCATCGCATCCGGCAAAGCTGACCTTCCACACCGGGCTCAATCCAGCCAACGACCGCATCGTCTATCTGCAGAACACTGCGGCAATCGGGGGTTCACTCTCGCTCCTCGGCTCCTCAACCGCCGCGACCCTGGCCACAATGACCGACGTGGCGCCACCGGCGAGCAATCTCCTCGGGACCGAGACGCTCCTGTACCCGGGCACCTGGACGGCGACCCTCGAGGCGTTCGATTCCAGCAACACTCAGACGGCGATCGGCACATCTGCGCCGTTCGCGGTCTACGGCCTCTGTGAAGCTGGCACCTACAGCGTCAGTGGGTGGGCCCCCGGCTGCTTTGCCGCACGACCCGGATATCACGTCTACACCGGCGGCGCGACAGCGGAGGACCCGTGTGACCCCGGGACCTACACCGCGAATGCCGGCAGCATGTCGTGCATCGACGCGGAGCCGGGCACGTACATCGACCATCCGGCGGCGACGAGCGGCGAGGCATGCGCGCGCGGCACGTACCAGCCCGACTACGGACAGACGCGGTGCGTCGATGCGCCGCCGAACTCGTACGTTGATGCGCCTGGGGCGACTGCGTACACCGCCTGCCCGGCTGGGACTACGAGCCCGTCGGCGTCGACCTCCGCGTCGGCGTGCGTTGCCCCGGCGGCTACCCCTCCTGCGTTGACGAGTGCGTCGGAGATGACGCGGAGTCCGGCCTGCGTGGTTGCGAAGCGCGGGGTCGTCACCGCAGCGTGCGTGGCGCGCCAGCTCGGCATCTCCATCGCTCGACCCAAGCGCGCCCGACTCTCGCTCTCCACGCGTACGCAGGCCGCGTGCCACGTCGAGCGACGTCGCATCCGCGGCACCGCCGCGGGCTCCTGCCAGGTCGTCCTCGTCGTGGCTGCGCCCGGCACGATGGCGAAGTCGTACCGAGCGTCCATCACCATCAGCGCCTGATTCGCCGGTAGCCTTCCCGCCATGCCTCCTGTCCGCTACGAGCAGCACGGCGCCGTCGCCGTGCTCACCCTCGATGATGCCGCGACGCGCAATGCGCTGAGTCCCGATGCGCTTGATCTCCTTGAGCGGTACGCGCTG
>JBPCSK010000152.1:0-2159 GCA_051007275.1 Gaiellales bacterium
AACCTGAGCGGCGAGGAGCGCGAGGCCCATCATCAGCCAGGCGACGTCGGCGGCAGCCACGTCGGGGCGGACGGAGCCGCTGGCCTGGCTCTCGCCGATCGACGCGGTCGTCGCGGCGTGCGCGGTGGCCATGCTCGCCTCGACCGCGGCCGCGATCTCCGGCTCATCGACCAGGGCGATCGCGAGCGCGCGCAGCCGGAAGCCCTCGGCGACGACCGGGTCCTCTGCCAGCGAGTCGAGCACCGCGCCGTAGCGATCAGCCGGGGTCGCCGTCGAGAAGCACACGCCGAGCCGCTCGCGCAGCAGCATCGCGGAGTCCTCGATGACCGCGGCGAACAGCGCCTGCTTCGTCGGGAAGAGCTTGTACACCAGCGGCTCCGAGCAGCCAGCGGCGCGCGCGATGCGCGACGTCGAGGCGCCGTGGAAGCCGGAGCGCGCGAAGATCGAGCGCGCGGCAGCGAGGATCGCCGCACGGCGGTCGGCGGCGGTCAGGCGGGGACGAGCGGCGACGGGCACCGCCGTATGGTGAGTGATGACTCACTCACCGTCAAGCGGCTGCTCGTCGGCAGCCGCCTTGCGGCGCTTGCGGGCCTCATTCTGCGACGCCATCGCCACGACGAACGCGGCGGGCAATGCCCAGAACACGCCGTAGAGCCCACCGCGGAAGGCGGGCTGGTTGAGCAGTGTCCAGTGGATCACCGCGATGACGATGATCAGGATCGGCCACGCGATGATGAACTGGACGCCCATATCGAGCCCCTCCCACTTGCGGATCAGGCTGGATGGCTGCTTGGCATCGCTCATACCGGCAGGATACGGCCTCAGCGCTGGTAGCGTTTCGTCACTGGCACTGTCGAAGGAGCACGCTGTGGGACGCACGACCTACGAGAAGATCTGGGACTCGCATGTGATCGATGACGACCTGCTGTTCATCGACCTTCACCTGATCCACGAGGTGACGACGCCGCAGGCATTCGAGAGCATGCGCCTCGCCGGCCGCGGCGTCCGGCGCCCCGACCGCACGCTCGCCACGGCGGACCACAACACGCCGACGAGCGCGCTGGCCGACGGGATCAAGGATCCCATCTCGAAGCAGCAGCTCGACACGCTCACGAAGAACGTCGATGAGCACGGCCTCGTCTTCTACCCCTGGGGCCACAAGCGCCAGGGCATCGTGCACGTGATCGGCCCCGAGCTGGGCGTCACGCAGCCGGGCATGACGATCGTCTGCGGCGACTCCCACACGGCCACGCACGGCGCGTTCGGCGCGCTCGCCTTCGGCATCGGCACCAGCGAGGTCGAGCACGTCCTCTGCACCCAGACGCTGCCGCAGAAGAAGGCCAAGAAGATGCTCGTGCGCTTCGACGGCGAGGCCGGCAAGGGCGTCGTGGCCAAGGACTACATCCTCGGCCTGATCGGGCAGATCACAGCCGCCGGCGGGCAGGGCTTCGTGCTCGAGTACGCCGGTCCCGCGATCGACGCGCTCTCGATGGAGGGCCGCATGACGATCTGCAACATGTCGATCGAGGCCGGCGCCCGCGCCGGGTACTGCGCGCCCGACGACACGACGTTCGCGTACCTCGAGGGCAAGGTCGGCGTGCCGAAGGACTTCGACGCCGCCGTCGCCGAGTGGAGCACGCTGCGCTCCGACGCTGACGCCGAGTACGACCGCGTCGAGGTCGTCAACGTCTCCGAGCTCGCCCCGCAGGTCTCCTGGGGCACCAATCCGGGCCAGGTCGCGCCGATCACCGGATCCGTGCCGGCGCCGACGACCGCCGACGAGGAGCGCGCGCTCGCGTACATGGACCTCAAGGCCGGCCAGCCCCTGCAGGAGGTCAAGATCGATCGCGTCTTCCTCGGCTCCTGCACCAACAGCCGCATCGAGGACATGCGCGCCGCCGCGCGCATCGTCGAGGGCAAGAAGGTCGCCCCGCACGTCAGCGCGATGGTCGTGCCCGGCTCGATGATGGTGAAGCTCCAGGCCGAGCAGGAGGGCCTGGACAAGATCTTCCTGGTCGCCGGCTTCGACTGGCGCCCCAACGCGGGCTGCTCGATGTGCCTCGGCATGAACCCGGACATCCTCAAGCCGGGCGAGCGCTGCGCCTCGACCTCGAACCGCAATTTCGAAGGCCGCCAGGGCACCGGCGGCCGCACGCACC
>JBPCSK010000153.1:0-4596 GCA_051007275.1 Gaiellales bacterium
GCGGCCCTACCGTCGTCGGAGTCCGCGAATCGCTGCGGATACCGAGCGCGGAGGATCGCCACCTGGACGGTGTTCGTCAGGAACATGAGGCGCGCCAGCACCTCGGCTCGCGCCGGCGTGCCGATTGCGGGGATCAGCGCCGTGCTCGTGGCGCGCTCCGCAAGCGACAGGCAGATCGCTGCGGATTCCGTCTGCACCGTGCCGTCAGCCCACACGAGCGTCGGAATGCGCCCGCTGGGATTGAGGTGCAGGTAGTCGGCGGGTTCGATGGGCACGGAGTTCTCGTCGCGCACGACGCGCACGAGCTCGTGCTCAACCCCGGTCTCCTCGAGCAGGACGTGTGGCGCGAAGGAGCCAGCGCCGGGCAGGTAGAAGAGGCGGGCGATGGTGGTCATGGGCGCACTGTACCGGGCGTGCGACGATGCCCGCATACCGACGAGGAGGACCCTGTGGCCTACTGTATCGCCGTCCGCTGGACGATCAACCCGGGTGAGGAGCAGCGCGTGCGCGACCTCGCCGAGACCATGCTGGAGCCGTCGAACGCGGAGCCGGGCTGCCAGGCCTACATCCTGCACACGGATCCCGCCGACCCGTCGGCACTGTTCCTCTACGAGCAGTACGACGACGAGGCCGCGTTCCAGGCGCACTGCGAGTCGCCGCACTTCCTCGCCACGGTGGCCGCGGAGATCGCGCCTCGTCTGAGCGAGCGCCGCCTCGAGATCTATGAGACCGTGTAGCTCGGGACGCTAGGACCCTGCTCGTGCGGGAATCACGCCACGCACCAGGCGCTCGTGACGTCACCATTGGGGCAGATGGTGTTGCTCCACGTGACGCCAGTGACGTTCGCCATCTTGGGGCGGGTCAGGTTCGACCCCGTCAAGTTGGCGCCCGTCAGGTTCGCGTAGGAAAGGTTCGCGCCGGACGCCAGGTTGGTGACGACCACCGCGTACGAGAGGTCGGCGTACGACAGATTCGCGAACCAGAGCTTGCCGTACGAGAAGTCGGCGTTGGCGAGCTCGGCGTTCGAGAGGTTCGCGTAGGAGAGGTCCGCGTAGGTGAGATCGGCGCCGCTCAGATTCGCGCCCGAGAAGTTGGCGTAGGCAAGGCTGGCGCCCGACAGGTCCGCGGAGGTGAGGTCTGCTCCCGCGCAGTTGGGCACGCAGGACGTCGAGGCAGACTGGCGCGCGGTCCGCGTTGGCGCGATGTCGAAACGCGCCCCGCGCAGCTTCGCGCCGCGGAGGTCCACGTGCTTCAGGATCGCGCCGCGGAAGTCGGCGCCGCGGAGGTCGGCGCCGCGGAAATCCGCGCCGCGCAGATCGGCGTTGGTGAAGCGCGTGTTGCGGAGGTTGCCGTGGGCCTCCACGGTCCAGCGGTGAATCACGCCCCGGCAGTCAGCGCCGGGCGCGAGCTCGCAGGTGCGTGTCCCTGCCCCGATGGTCGGTGCTGCGTCAGCGGCCGCCACCATCGGAACGACCAATGCGAACGCGGTGAGCATGGCAATGAGGACTGGGCGGACGACGAGCACGCTGAGATCGTAGCGGTCGCGGCCCAACGAGAAAGCCGCCCTGTGGGGCGGCCTTCTGCATCGACCGGGCGGTCTCCCGGAGGAGTCCGAGTGGGCGATACTGGGCTCGAACCAGTGACCCCCAGCTTGTCGAGCTGGTGCTCTACCAACTGAGCTAATCGCCCGGACTGCGCGGCAACCTATCAGACCGGCGGTGGTGGACGACGAGGTCCCGCAGGCGCTCCGCGCCCGAACCACGGGCGAGCGTCACGCAGGCGGGCTGCGCCGCGTAGCGTCGTCGTCGCGCAGGAGCGCCTCCGCTCGCTGCTCACGCGACTCCTGCGCCGCGCGTGCATCGACGATGCGATGCAGGCGACGCCGCTGGCGCTTGCTGAGCGGCCGTCCGCGAGCAACGTGGCGCTCGCTCCTCCCCACGCGACGCTCATCCAAGCGAGGCTGGAGCACCCCGGTCCACAGCGAGTAGGCCTCCGGGAAGAACGCGGCGTAGATGCTCGAGACGAGGAGGAACAGCGTGAGGACCAGCAGGAGCGGGATCAGCGCCTCAGCCATCCAGTCCGGCAGGTAGCGGAACTGCCACGGAATCTCCCCCGTCTCGTAGAAGTTCCTGGCGGCCTGATTCGGCGTGATGTACGGATCGGAGAAGTTCGGGTACTCGTGCGGTGACGAGAACGCCGTGCCGGCCGCGAAGACGCGCTCGATTGCCACGGCGAGCGCGAGCACGGCCGACTCGTTTAGGTCGCTGCGCGTGACGACCGTCGCGAGGAGTCCCGGCGTATCGATCGCTTGCGGGGGCAGCGCCGGGTGGATGCGAAACGTGCCTCGGGGGACGGTTGTCGATACGGCAAATCGAACGCGCCTCGCAATCGCCTCGCTCTCGGGCACATCGAGGATGTCCAGCGTGCCGTCATCCAGCAGCGGGCTGATGAAGCTCTCTCCGGGCGGCAGGGTCGTGGCGACGGCGTCCAACGTGCCGTCGTGGATTCCCGACTCGAGCCCTGCCGGGTCGAGGTAGCGAAACGATGTGTTCCCTGCGTTGACCCCGTATGACGCCAGCGACGACACGATCAGCGACTGGCACACGCAGGTCAGGCGAATGCCGACGGTCTTCCCCTTGAGCTGACTGAGGTTGCGCACTCCCAGGTTCGAACGGGCGGCGAACGCCACCGGGACGGTCATGATCGTTCCGACGGAGGAGATCTCGTCATGCACGTCCGCGCTGCTGCTGGTGGTTGCGTCCACCGTCGCGCCCCAGTCGAACGTCCCGACGATCACCGCCACGTCTGCCGAATCGACCCTCGTGGCGACCTGCCTCACGATGTCGCTGGTCTGCCTCGTCGAGCGGATCTCGAGCGTGTAGCCCTGGTCCTGCAGCGCTGGCTGGAGCAGCGTCGCGACCGTGTAGGTCGTGCCTCCGGGGTCGCCCGTGACGATCACGATCGTCTGGCCATCGTGGCTGTTGCGGATCGCGACGGCAGCGCCGACGACGACGACCAGCGCGACCAGCACGACGACGAGGCGACGGGCGTTCATGGGAGATCGAGCGTAGCGAAGCGTCGGTGAGACCGATGCCTCACCGCAGGGTCAGACGCGCTCGATGGGCGCGTAGGCCACGTGCAGACGACGCTCGCCCGAACTCGGGAACCGCACGATGATCTCCTCCGCGCTGGGAACGCTGATCACGATGCCCTCGCCGAAGCTCTTGTGGCGCACGGTGTCGCCTGTCGAGATCACCGGCAGGTCCGTCGGAACATCGCGCTCGATGCGGCGCGATGGTGCGCTGACCGGCGCTCGATCGGCGTAGGAGGAGCGCTGCGACGGCATCGACGTGCCCCCGCGAGACCCGACGCGCTCCATCTCGATCAGGTCCTGAGGAATCTCGCCGAGGAACGTCGAGGGCGGGTTGTAGTCCTGCCGGCCGTAGATGCTGCGCGAGCGGGCATAGGTCATCGTCAGCTGCTCGCGCGCGCGGGTCATGCCGACGTAGCAGAGCCGCCGTTCCTCCTCGAGGTTGGCCTCCTCGATCGAGCGCGCATGCGGAAAGATGTTGTCCTCCATGCCGATCAGGTAGACCCGTGGGTACTCGAGGCCCTTGGCCGTGTGGAGCGTCATCATCGTCACGGCGGCATCGTCTTCGCCGTCGGGCAGCTGGTCGGCGTCGCTGACGAGGCTGAGCTCCTGCAGGAAGGTCGTGAGATCCGCATCGGCATCGCCGGTCTGGATCGCGGACTGTGCGACGCCGAGGAGCTCGTGCAGGTTCTCGATCCGCCCGTTCGCCTCGAGCGTGCGCTCCGCGCGCAGTGACTCGATCATGCTGGTGTCCTCGTACACGCGCTCGAGGAGCTGGGCGGGCTCGAGCGTGGCAGACGCGTCCGTCAGGCGCTGGAGCAGATCGCTGAAGCCCGCGACGGCCTTGCGCGCGGCGGCGCCGGGCAGCACCGAGTCGGCGTCGTCGAGCGCCGAACGCAGCGTGATTCCGAGCGTGGCCGCATGCTCGGCGAGGCGCGTGACGGTGGTGTCGCCGATGCCGCGGCGTGGCACGTTGATGATGCGCCGCAGCGAGACGTCGTCGCTGGGGTTGGCGATGGCGCGCAGGTAGGCAAGCGCGTCCTTGACCTCCTGGCGGTCGTAGAACCCCGTGCCGCCAATGATCCGGTACGGCACGTCCGCCTGTCGGAGCGCCTCCTCCATCGCGCGCGATTGCGCGTTGGTGCGGTAGAAGACGGCGACGTCGCGCAGCGAGCCGCCCTCGCCGATGACGCGCGAGATCTGGCCCACGACGAACCGTGCCTCGCTGCGCTCGTCTGCGCATTCCACGACGCGGACCTTCTCCCCCGTCCCGAGCTCGGACCAGAGGTTCTTGTCCTGTCGATCCATGTTGTTGGCGATCACGCTGTTGGCTGCGTCGAGGATCGTCTGCGTCGAGCGGTAGTTCTGCTCGAGCACGATGACTGTGGCTTCGGGGAAGGCGTCCTCGAACTCGAGGATGTTGCGGATGTCGGCGCTTCGGAACGAGTAGATCGACTGGTCGGAGTCGCCGACCACGCAGATGCTGTCGGCCGTGCGTCCCAGCA
>JBPCSK010000154.1:0-4854 GCA_051007275.1 Gaiellales bacterium
GAGCAGGGCGGTCTTGCCGACGAACTGGCGCAGGACCTCGTTCGTCGGGCCCATCACCCAGCCGGCCTTGCCGTCGCGCACGTAGCGCTCCAGCTCGAGCGGCGACTTCTTGTACGACGTGCCACCGGCGGAGTGCATCATCTCGTCGACGACGTGGCAGCAGTTCTTCGCGCACGCGAACTTGAGCTGCCAGAGCCAGTGGAGGTAGTTGCCACGCGCGTACTCCGACTGCTCCAGCTTGCGCTGGCCGCCGTCGGTGACGGCGTCCATGGCGGCGGCGATGGAGTAGTCCATGCAGCGCATCGCGTTCGTGTCGATGATCGCCTCGCCGACGGAGTCCTGGATCGTCGGGTAGTCGCAGACGCGCATGCCGACGTCCTTGTGGACCTTGCGGGTCGTGTGCTGGATGCAGATGTCAATCGCACCGAGCGAGATGCCGTTCCAGCACGCGCTCGAGGAGATCAGGAAGAACGGATCGACGGCCTCGTCGTTCGACCAGGCGCCGTCGCCGATCGCGCCGACCATGCGCTCCTCGGGGAGGAGCTTCCAGTCGAGCAGCAGCGAACCGGACTGGTTGCCGCGCAGGCCCATGGCGTCCCACTCGGCGTGTCCAGACTCGACCTCGTCGTTGAAGACGAGCCAGCAGGTGAGGTCCGAGTACTCCTTGAAGTCCGGCGAGGTCGTCTGCAGGACGTACCAGTCGGCGAAGCCGCCCGACGTCGTCCACGACGCCTTCTTGAGGACCTCGTAGCCGCCGTCGACCTTGCGGGCACCCGAGGAGATGGGGTACCAGAAGTGCGAGCCGGTCTCGGGATCCGAATAGGAGAGCGTGCCGATCAGCTTGTCGGAGACGACCTTCTTGAGGACGTTCTCGATCTGCCACTCGCTGGCGGTCAGGCGCAGGGCCTCGACGGCGCCGATGTGCATCGTGAAGCACATGGCGGTGGAGGCGCACCCGTAGCGCGCGATCGTCTCGGTCGTGGCGACGAGCATGGCGTGGCCCTGGCCGAGGCCGCCCCATTCCTTGGGCAGCGTGACGCCGAGGAACGGTCCGAGCGCCTCGAGGCTCTCGCGCGGGAAGATCAGCTCGCGGTCGTTCTGCGCGGCGCGGGGGCGGATCTCCTTCTCGCAGATCTCGATCAGCTGCTCACGCAGCGCCCGCTGCTCGTCCGTCAGGAACCAATCCGGGTTGAACATCGGATCGAGTCCGGACTTGGCACTCTCAACTGCAACCGCCATGACGGTCATCCTCCTCGGTGGAACGTCCTCTGGGCGGCGTGGCAGCCACCCGTTCTGCGAGAAAGGCTACCGCAATGGGGGAGGCACGGCATGGGGCACCGTCACATGACGGATCCTGCGCGTATGGCAGGGATGCACATGCCACGCGATCCCTGTGCGGCGCAGGGACGAAAGGAGCGCGCGGTGGTGCTGTGCGGACTCCACAGCACCACCGCCAAGCTTCCTAGAACAGCGTCAGGTAGCGCTTGAGCTCCCAGTCGCTGACCGTCGTGTGGTACTCCTGCCACTCGGCCTGCTTCGTCTCCACGAAGTAGTCGAGGTAGTCCCGACCATCCATGTTGCCGAGCCAGTCGCGCAGCGCCTTGTTCTTCTGCGCGGCGCGCGTCGCGTCGAGCAGGTTCGCGGGCAGCGTCTTGATGCGCTTGCGCTTGATCTGCGCGGGCGACAGCTCGTAGAGGTTGTCGAGGTTCGGCTCGCCCGGGTTGGCCTTGTTCGCCACGCCGTCGAGCCCGCAGCCGATGATCGCCGCAGCGGCGAGGTACGGATTGGCCGCACCGTCCGTCGACCGGATCTCGATGCGTCCGGGAGCCGGAATGCGGATCGACTGCGTGCGGTTGTTCATGCCGTACGTGGCGTAGGCAGGGGCCCACGTGGCGCCCGAGGTGGGCGCGCCGACGCCGATGCGCTTGTACGAGTTGACGGTCGGCGCGAGGATGGCGCTGAGGCCCTCCGAGTTGTCGATGATGCCGCCGAGGAACTGGTACGCGAGCTTGGACAGGCCGAGGCCGCGGGGATCCTTCTTGTCCTCGAACAGGTTCTTCTTGCCGGTCGGGTCCCACAGCGAGATGTGGAGGTGCCCGCCATTGCCGGTCAGGTTGGAGAACGGCTTCGGCATGAAGGTCGTCAGCAGCCCGCGCTCCTGCGCCATGGCGTGGACCATGTAGCGGAAGAAGATCGCCTTGTCGGCCGTCTTGATGGCGTCGTCGTACTCGAAGTTGAGCTCGAACTGGCCGTTGGCATCCTCATGGTCGTTGGCGTAGTTGCCCCATCCGAGCCCATTCAGGTTCTTCGACAGCTGCGAGATGAAGTCGTACGACCGCGTGATGCCCTTCATGTCGTAGCAGGGCTGGTCGAGCGTATCGAGGTCGTCCGCCAGGACGATCCTGCCGTCGCGCTCCTTGAGCAGGAAGAACTCGAGCTCCATGCCCATCTTCAGGCGGTAGCCCATCTTCGCGGCGCGCGCGTTCGCGTTCTTGAGGATCGTGCGCGGGCAGAAGTTGTACGGGTCGCCGTCGATCGTGATGTCGCAGGCGAAGCGCGCGAGCCCGGGCTTGAACGGAACGGGGGTGTACGACTCGGGATCGGGGATCGCGGCGATGTCGGGCGACGCGGGCGTCTGTCCGATCGGGCCGGCGGCGAACCCGGCGAAGCCGGCGCCATCGTCGAACAGCATGTCGATGCGCTCAGCGGGGACGAGCTTCGCGCTCGGCTTGCCGTGCATGTCGACGAACTGCGCGAAGAAGAACTCGATGCCGTCCGCCTTGGCGCGGCGGCGGGCCTCTTCCTTGTTCTTGGGCTGTGCCACGGTCATCTCCTCCGGTTGCGCGTGGTGAAAGGCATGCTAGTCGAACCTTTAGTGGTTGGGAAGGGTCGGATCACGACTGCTTCGGGTCGTTCGGGTCGTACGGGATCGCGATCACCTCGACGCCATCGGCGCGCAGGCGCTTGGCGAGCTCCGTGCCGACGTCGCCCTCGACGAAGCGCCGCCAGCCGCCGTACTGCGTCTCGTCGATCACGATCGTCCTGACGCCGCGCGTGCGTGCGATCCGTGCGAGCGTCTTCGTCGCCTTGCGCGTCACGGCGACCTGGCCATCGGCCGCACCGCCGGCGGCGATGATCGCGTCGACGCCCTGGCCGACCCAGTCGTGTCGCGCCTTCATCTCCTGCTTCGTCGGCATCAGACCCGGATTGGGCAGGCCGAACTGCGTCCCGTGGATGCGGGCGATGGTGACGACGGTGACGGGCCCGGAAGCCGAGAGGGCGACCGCCTTGGCGATCGCCCTCTTCGAGAACCTCCGCCGACCGTCGCCCGCGAGCATGACCTCGCAGGGTTCGGCCGGCTGCTCGTCCCATCCGCGCTTGCGGCGGCCCGGGATCAGCGGCATGTCGGGTCAGCGCCTCAGTGCGGGTGATCCACGTGATGCGGGGTGGGCTGGCCGTGGCGCTTGTCCTCGACGCGGCGCCACAGGTGCAGCGGCACGTACAGCGCGAGCAGGATCAGGCCGACCCAGAACAGCCAGCGATAGCCGCTGCCGACGGCGTAGTCGGCAGCGAAGTACCCGCCGATCGCCCACAGCAGGAGGCCACCGATGCCCAGCACGATCGCCACCGGCCCCATGATCGCCGGCATCTTGACCGGACGCGGGAAGTCGTTGCGCTTGAGGCGGAACACGCCGAAGCCGATCATCGCCACGGAGAGGGCGAACAGGTAGCCCATGTTCGAGAACACGTAGATCTGCAGCGGCGAGCCGACGAGCAGCACGAGCAGCGATGCGACCAGCGAGAGGATGATCGCGGTGCTGGGCGAGCCGTGCTTGTTCGTCTTGCCGAAGATCTTCGGCAAGACGCCGTCAATCGAGTTCTGCCAGAGGCCGCGCGAGGCACCGATCAGCGCGTTGAGCACGGACAGGAGCAGCGCGGCGACCAGGGCGAGGCCGACGAACCAGCGCCAGAACTCGTTGGCGCCGAAGATCTTGTCGACGTAGCCGAGGAACACGACGTTGGCGTCGCCCGAGCCGAGCTCGGCGAACCCGGCGGTGCCGAGCACGGCCAGCAGCATCAGCGGCAGGGTGATGTAGACGAACAGGCCGAACAGCCCCTCGGCCGTCATCGCGATCTTCGCGTCGCGTGCGGGCTCACGGCACTCGCCGATGTAGCACGCCGCCGCCTCCATCGCCCAGACGGTCCAGACGAAGATGAAGGCCCAGCCGACGATCAGCTGCCACGAGCCGACCACGCCCTCCGGGAGCGTCGTCAGCTGCACGCGGCCGAAGTCGATCGAGGATGGATGGAAGAACGGCAGGATGATGATCAGCACCAGCGGAATGATGGAGCCGATGCCGAGGACGGTCGCGAACGTCGCGCCGAGGCGGATGCCCAGCCAGCCGGGGATGAAGACCACGAGCAGGATCACGGCCGCCGTGACGAGGACGCCGACCGACCACGCGGAGCCGAACTTGTCGGAGATCGGGCCGTACGTCCCGCCGAGCGGGATCCCGAACAGGTCGGTGATGTAGAGCGCCGCGAGGTAGGCGTTGATCGGTGCGACCGTGAACCACCCCAGCCAGTACGCCCACGAGCTGAGGCCGCCAATGTGCTCGGACGCGGTGCTGCCCCAGGGCTTGAAGGTCTCGAACGCGTACGACGGCAATCCGCCGGCGCGGTCGGGGAAGGCGGCGGCGAGCTCCGCCAGGCAGAAGCAGAGGAAGACGCCGATCAGCGTGAGCACGATGAACAGCGTGATCGCGACGCCGCCCAGTGCCAGCAGGGCGTAGCCCGCCAGGCCGATCACGAGGATCGTCCCCGCCAGGCCGATCACGAAGGCGCCCCACCAGT
>JBPCSK010000155.1:0-4084 GCA_051007275.1 Gaiellales bacterium
GCGTCGTCCAGTACGCGCCGTCGAGGTGCACCTTGACGGCCGGCTTGCCGTTGACGGCCGCCAGTCGCGTCACCTTCGCCATGGCGCCGATGCTACCCGTCTGGACCCGGGTCCAAATTGGCGCTTCAGACGTCGCCGATCTCGAACATCGCATCGAGATCGTGGCGCGAGTACGCGCGGAAGGCGGGCAGCGTCTCGGTGCGGACGATGCCGTCGATGGCGAGCAGGCCGCTCGTCACGAGGTCGGCCATCGCCTCGTTCGACGGCACGCGCACGATCGCGACGAGGTCGTAGCGGCCGGCGACCGAGTGGACCTCGGCGACGCCGTCGGTGGTGGCGAGACGATCGGCGACCTCGCTGAGGCGGCCGCGCTCCACGTCGATCAGAACGAATGCGGTGACCATGGCCACGAGTCTAGTCCTCGTCCCACAGCTCGGCCTTGACGGCCGCCCACGCCTCGCCCGGATCGCCGGGCATGGCGGGGATGTAGCGGGCGCCCTCGTGCGGGGTCGAGGGTGGCGTCCACGAGCCACGCTGCTGCAGGCGCTTGATGTTGGCGCGGTAGACCTCGTCCACCTCGGCGTGCGAGCCCGGCTCGTCCTTCAGCCAGAGGTTCTTCGGGTGGATCGGCTCGTCGTACATGTCCTTGAAGAGCTCGGTGCGGAGGTCCTTCATCCAGTTCGAGTTGAGGTTCATCGCGCGGAAGTTGCGCAGCGCCTCGATGTCGATGATGCCGGCGCAGAAGCTGTTCATGCCGCTCTGCGAGAGCCCGAGCACCTGCCCCTGGAAGTCGACGATGTGGCCATTGCCGCCGCCGATGTCGTACGGCTGCTCCATCTTCGGATGCACGTACACCGGACCGACGTTCGGGCAGACCATGTACAGCGAGTTGAAGTGCGCGTGCGCGCGATTCTGCAGGAGCCACGTGCCGCCGGGGTCGGGGCCGAGCTGCGTCATCGGCACGGCCTCGCTCGGGCGGTAGACGACCTCGGCGCCGTTGAAGGCGAGCGCGCGGACGGCCTCGGGGTACTCGCCATCGGAGCAGCAGATCGTGCCGATGTTGCCGATGTCCCTCGTCTTCAGCACGGGATAGAACGCGTCGAGTCCCTCGCCGAACACCTCGACCCAGCGGTCGTAGACGTCGTGCGGGGTGGTGGAGCGCTCGCGGCACCAGAGATGGTTCTTGGCGGCCTTGTGCACGATCCGCCCGTTCGGGCCGATCACGAACAGCATGTTGAAGAAGCGGTCGTCCATCACCTCGGGCAGGCGCGCCTTGCACTGCACGACGATGTAGGTGCCGTACTGCTTGGCGAGGCGGCCGAGCCGCTGGGTCTCCGGGCCGGGCAGGTCGATGAACAGCTCGCGCGCGGCGACGGTGTGGGGGATGTCGAAGATCTCGTCGGTGAAGCCCGTCAGCGCGCCCTCGGCGAGCGCGATCAGCTTGACGGGCATGTTGATGCCGATGATCGAGACGGCCGCGTGGATGGCATCCTCGATCACGTCGAGGTTGCGCTCGATCTCGCTGCGCTTGGAGATGCCGCGCACCACCGTCGAGAGCCCCACTGCCATGTAGGGCGCTACGGGCCCCGTCTGCTTCGCCATGCCGACCTCCTGTGGGACGCAAGCGTACGCGAAGGGCGGGTTCTCGTTCTTGACAGGCCTCGCCAGCGATTGGATACTGGATCCAATCTGCTCTGGAGGTGCATTGGGATGGCGGCAACCGAGACCGGCTCGAACGTGACGGCGCGCACGGGCGCACAGTTCCTCGAGGGCCTGCGCAACGATGGGGATCGCGAGATCTGGATCCAGGGCGAGTGCGTGACCAACCCGATGGATCACGAGTTCCTGCGCACGGGTGCGGAAGCGATCGCCCGCGTGTACGACACGCAGCACGAGCACGCCGAGGTGTGCCTGGCCCCGAACCCCGACGACGGCAAGCTCGTCAACCGGACGCACCTGATCCCGCGCAGCCAGGACGACCTCATGAAGCGCCGCGCCTCGATGGAGATCATCGCGGCGGCGACGGGCGGCATGATGGGTCGCGTCCCCGACTACCTCAACGTCACGTTCGCGTGCTTCGCGGGCGCGTCGGAGGTCTGGGCGCGCCGCGGCAACGAGCGCGGTGCCGAGAACCTCGTCAACTACCAGCGCCTCATGCGCGACAAGGATCTGTCGACGACGCACGCGATCATGAATCCGGTCGCCGATCGCTCGAAGCCCGAGACCGAGCAGCTCGGCGGCGAGATCGCGGTGCACAAGGTGGGGGAGTGCGACGAGGGCATCATCGTCCGCGGCGCACGCATGCTCGCGACGCTGGCGCCGTTCTCCGACGAGATCTCCGTCTACCCGGGCTCGGACCTGCGCCCCGGCGACGAGAAGTTCGCGATCGCGTTCGCGCTGCCGATGAGCACGCCGGGCCTGCGCTTCATCTGCCGTGACTCGTTCGCGAAGCCGAAGAGCACGTTCGACTACCCGCTCAGCGCGCGCTTCGACGATATGGACGCGGTCGTCATCTTCGACGACGTCGTCGTGCCGTGGGATCGCGTGTTCCTCGACGGCGACATCGTCGGCTACTCCGAGGTGATCACCGACTCCGGCTGGCGCGGCCACATCATGCACCAGGCCTTCACCCGGGCCTACGTGAAGCTGATGTTCGCGTTCGGCCTCGGGCACGCGATGGCGAACACGACCGGCGTCGGACGCTTCGATCACGTCCAGGAGAAGCTCGGCCAGATCTGGAACATGACGGAGCTCACGCGCTCCGCGCTCGTCGCAGCCGAAGCCGACTCGTACCTCGACGGCCACGGCGTCTGGTATCCCCACGACCGCCCGCTGATGGCGTTGCGCGGCGAGATGCCGAAGTGGCTTCCCCGCACGCACGAGCTGCTGCAGCTGATCGGCGGCGGCTCGTTCATGGCGACGCCGTCGGAGGCCGACTTCAACTCCGCGATCCGCGGCGACATCGAGAAGTACTTCCAGGCCGCTGGCGGCAACGCGGAGCAGCGCGTGCGCCTGTTCCGCCTCGCGTGGGACTTCATCGGGTCGGATCTCGGCGGACGCAGCGAGCTCTACGAGCGGTTCTACCTATCGGACTCGTGGCGCATGACGCAGCTCGCGTACCGCACGGCCGATACGACGTTCGCCGAATCGCTGGTCGAGCAGTTCCTGCATGATTGATCGGCATAGACCGATCAATAACACGAGATAATTAGGACGAATCGCAACGCGCGTCCGGCGCCCGCCGGCAGGGCAGCGTGGTTCGGGCGTGGTTGCGATGCAACACCTGTGTCGCGATGACCTCCTTGTAGAATCGCGTCAGCAGCGCCGCTCCCTCCTGCGGCGTTCGGAGGGAGAACCGCGTCATGGCCAGCACGTCCAAGATCTTCTACCGCTCGCTCGCCACGACCACGCTCGTCGGCGCGGCGCTCTTCGTCGGATCCGGCGCGGCGCAGGCGCACGTCGACCACGCCGATCGCCCCCTCGCGCCGGTTGCGGCGCAGGGGCGGGTGCTGAACGCCGGCCTGCCCGGCCTGATCGAATTCGCGTCCTCCGAGGCCACCTGCATCGCCCATGCCGAGCGGATGGCGGCCCAGCTCCTGCCGCCGCCGACCACGGTGCGCGTGCGTCAGAGTCGCGTGTCGAAGGTGATCGCGCAGATCAAGCGCGCGTCGGCGCCGTGCGTCGGTCGGCTGTTCGGCAACGGCACGGCTGCGCATCCGGACGCGGGCATCCTCGGCGGCAATGGCTTCTCCTACTCGGCGCTCAACTGCAAGGGCACGGCGGCGTGCGACGGTGGCGACGGCGGTCGGCTGCAGGGCAATGGCGGCAACGGCTTCAACGGCGGTGATGGTGGCGACGCGGGCTGGTACGGCGCGGCGCGTGCCGGCAATGGCGGCGACGCCGTCGTGGCCGGTGGGCACGGGGGTGCCGGCGGCCGCGCAGGTCGCTACGGCGACGGCGGCAACGGCGGCGCAGGCCTCGCGGGCGGCGCGGGTGGCACCGGTGGCACCGGCGGTCTGATCAGCGGCGATGGCGGTCGCGGCGGCAATGGCGGCGCGGCGACGCTGGCGGGCCAGATCGGTGG
>JBPCSK010000156.1:0-8228 GCA_051007275.1 Gaiellales bacterium
CGCGAAGCCCTCGCTGGTCGATAATCTCGGCTACGGCACGATCCGCCCTGACGTCATGATCACCGCCAAGCGCGGCGCGACCTTGTACGGCGGCCCTGGGCGTGATCGCCTGGAGGCGCTGGGCTTTCGGTCCGCGGTCTTCGGCGGCGTTGGCGCCGACACGATCGTGCTTGGGCTGCGTGGCTCCGTGGCCGACGGCGGCACGGGTGATGACACGATTGTCGCGATGGGTCGGTCGGCTCTGCTGCTCGTCGGTGGACTCGGCAACGATACGTTGATTGGTCCGTACGGCAGCGCGCTGATCAATGCCTATGACGGTAAGGGCGGGGACACCGTCGTCTGTCGCAGCGCGATGACTCGTGTGATGGCGGACGCTGGCGACTCGATCTCCGGTCCCTGCAAGACGGTTCCCGTGGCAACGGCGAACGACCCCGGGGCGACTGCCCCGGGCGACCAGATTGCCAGCCGCGTTGCCACCTCCCAGACCACGGGCTGAGCCGATGCTTCGTCCAGGCGGGGTGGTGCGTGCTCTGCGGAGCGCGCCCCACCCCGCCGTTACGTTGCTGTCTCGCCTCGCGCTTCGTCAGGCGTCTCGCGGAGCGGGAGCGTCACGGACCGTGATGTCGGGACTCAGTTCGCTGTGACCCGCGTGAGCGCGTCGAGGCGCTCGAAGAACACCACGTAGCCGGCGGTCGCCTGCTCGTACTGCTCGACGGTCAGGTTGTCGCCGCCCTGCGTGAAGCGCAGCTCGGTACCGTCGCCGTGCGAGGCGAGGTCGACCGTGCAGTGCTCGACGCCGGGTTGACCGTCGGCCTGCAGTGTGTAGGAGAGGTGGGACGGGGCAGTGACGGCGCTGTACGTGCCGGTGAAGCCGAACTGCCCCGTCGGGCTGTGCATCGTCAGCTGCCAGGCGCCGCCGACGCGCGCGTCGCACGTGGCGGTCACCTGCGCGTCGGGCAGGCCGAACCACTGCGCGAGCTGGTCGCCGTGCGTCCACGCGTCGAAGATCGCCTGCGGGGCCGTCGGAAACGTGCGCTTGATGTCGATGCCGGGTCTCATTCGTCCCAGCCTAGTCGCTGACCAGCGCGTCGAGTCGGCTGAAGAACATCTCCCAGCCCGACGCCGCGCGGACGTACTCCTCCGGCGGCAGGCTGCCGCCGCCCTGGGTGAACGTCATCTCCGTCCCGGCGGCGCTGGCGACCAGATCGACGGTGACGAGCTCCTCGCCCGGCTCATCGGGCACGCAGAGCGTGAAGGCGAGTCGCGTGGGCGCCTCGACCTCGCGGTAGACGCCGTGGAAGCGCACCGCGAGATGCGGCACGTCGGCGTTGCCCGTCTCGCTGCTCCACGTGCCCCCCACGCGGGCGTCGCACGTGGCCGTGCCGGTGAAGCCCGGCGGCGCGAACCAGCGCACCAGCTGGGCGCCCTCGGTCCACGCTGCGAACACCCGGTCGGGCGAGGCGGCGAAGGTTCGGACGACCGTAATGCCAGAGCGCACGACGTCACGCTACATGGGACGCAGCCTCCGCGCGCCGCCGCGAAATGGCCACGAGCGACGGCGACCCCTGCGGGCGTGGACGAGACCGACGGCGTTGTGTCATGCTGGTTTCAATGCGATCAGTCGTTCCGGCTGTCGCTCGTCACAACGTCGACCGCGAGAACGTCACCATGTATCGCTCCGTACAGTTCCTGATCCTGCTCACCATGGTGGCCGTGATTGGCTTCGCGCCTGCCGTGGCGCGTGCGGGAGGCTGCCCCAGCGAGCAGTCCGTCATGACCAGCAACGACGATCTGGCGGTGGGCGGGTACATCTGCGCGCAGCAGGATCACAGCGGGGAGATGTCGATCGGTGCGGACAAGACACATTCGTGGAACCAGAACACGAACGCGAAGATGTACCCCCACTGGTACTGCCACCCGACGACGTCGAGTGATGTGACGGTGACGCTGCTGACGACCTGGGGCACGGCGTCGTTCACGGCGACCAACTGGCTGACCCCCACGAACACGCGAGACTGGGCGGTCGGCGTCCTCTGGACCGCCGGCGACGCAGGCGTCACGGGCTTCGAGAAGGGTTGCAGCGTGAATTCGCAGACCTTCGACAATCCTCCAGCGATCCTGAACATCTCGTCGATCTCGGCCTCGGGCGTCCCGACCAGCGCTGTTGCGGGCCAGACCTACACGATCGCCGCGAAGGTCAAGACATCCGCGGACTCCGGTACGGTCGCCATCTTGGACAACGACATCCCCGTGTCATCTGCGGATCTCAATGACGGCAAAGCCACCCTTTCCTGGACGCCGGCGGTGACGGGCACGTCGAAGCTGACCGTGGTGTACAAGGGCAATGGGCACAACACGCCGGCGACGACGTCGACGTACAAGGTCCCCGTTGATGGGGGCACCAGCGTGGCGATCAGCGACATCGGACTGAAGCCTGGGAGCGCGACGCTGGCGACGGCGACTGTGACGGTTGGACCGGCGACGACGGCCGGTGGGGTGGCGCTGATCGACACGAAGAAGCAGGCGGCCGTGGGGCAGGCCGCGATCGTCGGCGGGGTCGCGACGATCAACTTCACGTACAAGGTGGGAGCCTCCTACACCTTCATCGCCAAGTACGCGGGCTCGCCGCCTGGGCAGTCGTACCCCTTCTCCTGGAACTCGCCGGCCGCACTCTCGTCGATCACGGCGTCGGGGATCCCGACGAGCGGCGCAGTCGCCGGCCAGACGTACCCGATCGCCGTGAAGGTCCAGACGAACGCCGACGGCGGCACGGTCGCGATTCAGGACAACGGCGTGGCCGTGGCGCGTGCGGATCTCTCCAACGGCAAGGCCACGATTCCGTGGATCCCGGCGGTGACGGGCACGTCGAAACTCACCGTCGTGTACAAGGGCAACGCCTACAACTCCGCAGCGACGTCTCCCGTCTACACCGTTCCGGTCTCCGGTGGCACGGGCATGGCGGTCTCCGGCATCGCCGTGAACAACGACGGTACGGCCTCGGCGACCGTGTCGGTCACGCCGACGACGACTGCGGGCGCGGTGTCACTGGTGGATACGGCGACGCAGGCCGCCGTCGGCCAGGGAACGCTCGTTGACGGCACCGCCACTATCGCATTCCCCTACGAGGTCGGGACGTCGTACACCTTCGTCGCACGCTACGCGGGTCCGCCCTTCGGCCAGTCGTATCCGTACGGGTGGACCGCACCGGCCTCGAGAACGTTGACCGCGACGCAGGCCGCCGCACTGCCGTCAGGGCTCGCGGCGATCAACGCCACGATCGCGGGTGGGATCGATCCGCAGGCGCGAACGATCTCGGCGTCGACGCGCGGCGGCAAGCCGTTCAGCATGCGCTGCCCCCAGGGCGAGCGTCTGATCAACGTCGACGCGATGACCTCCGGTCCCGTCGACGAGGTGGGCATCGGGTCGCTGACCTCCACCGGCGTGAAGATCCAGCCGACACCGGCGGATCGCGGGCATCGGGTGATCGCGCAGATCATCTGCCGTCCGGCGGGGGCCGGCCAGGTCACCACAGGCGGTACGTCCTACGGCACCGTCGGGCCGAATCGCATCGCCCTGAAGGCAGCGGGCGTCGCCTTCGGCGGGCCCGGCCGCGATCGCCTGTCATCGACGGCGGCCGGTTCCTCGTTGTGGGGCGGCCTCGGACGCGACACGCTCGTCGTCGGCGGAGCCTCGAGCGTCGGCGATGGCGGCCCCGGTGCGGATGCGCTGCTGGCCACGGGCAGCGGCAGGCACCTGCTCGTCGGAGGATTGGGGCGCGACACCATGGTCGGATCCTTCGGGCCCGATGTGATCAACGCCCGCGACGGCCACGGCGGTGACCTGGTCGATTGTCGGTCTGCGCAGACCCGTGTGCTGGCCGACGCAGGCGACACGATCAGCGGACCGTGCATTCAGGTTGACACGGTCAATGGCGAGGGTACCGTCGCGCCGTAACGGCGCTGCGGACACCAGCATCGACCGGCGCTAGAGCGTCAGCAGCATGCGCGTGTTGCCGAGGGTGTTCGGCTTCACGTACTCGAGGTCGAGGAACTCCGCGATGCCGCGGTCGTACGAGCGGCGCATCTCGGCGTAGACCTCGGGCGTGACGGGCGCCCCCTCGATCTCGCGGAAGCCATGGCGCGCGAAGAACGAGGTCTCGAAGGTGAGCACGAAGATGCGCTCGATGCCGAGCTCGCGGCCGTGCTCGATGAGCCGCGCCACGATCAGCCCGCCAATGCCGCGGCGCTTGGCCTCGCGATCGACGGCGACCGTGCGGATCTCGCCGAGATCCTCCCAGAGGATGTGCAGCGCGCCGCAACCGACGACCTGCTCGCCGTCGACGGCAACCCAGAACTCCTGCACGTCCTCGTACAGGGTGACCGTCTCCTTGACGAGCAGCACCTTGCCCGCGTACTGGTCGACGAGCGCGCGGATCGCGCCGACATCGCGCGTGGTGGCACGGCGGACGATGAGCTCGCTGGACATGGCAGGGAGGGTATCCAAGGTCGGAATCGGCCCGATCCGCATCCGCCGCCCGGCGGACTAGGATGGTTCTTCCGTGCCTGCCGAGTTCGTCCACCTCCACTGCCATTCCGAGTACTCGATCCTCGATGGCGCCTGCCGCGTCAGCGAGCTCGTCAAGCGCTCCGTCGAGCTCGAGATGCCGGCCGTGACGATCACCGACCATGGCTCGATGGCCGGGTCGGTCGACCTCTACCGGACCGCCACGAAGGCCGGCATCAAGCCGATCATCGGCTGCGAGATCTACCTGGTCGAGGATCGCCGCGCGAAGGAGCCCGCCGGGCGCCGCGACTGGGCGCACCTGACGCTGCTGGCCAAGGACCTCGAGGGGTACCACAACCTCGTCAAGCTGGTCACCCTCGGCTACCTCGAGGGCTATCACTACAAGCCGCGGGTCGATCTCGACCTCCTGCAGCAGCACGCCAAGGGACTGATCGCGCTGAGTGGCTGTCTGGCCAGTCGCGTCAACCAGGCGATCATGAAGGGCGACGAGGGCACTGCGCGCGCGGAGATGGATCTGATGATCCAGATCTTCGGCAGGGAGAACTTCTACGTCGAGATCCAGGACGCGGACCTCGAGGAGCACCACCAGGTCAACCCCGTGCTGATCAAGCTGGCCGACGAGCTCGGCCTGACGACCGTCGGCACCGGCGACGTGCACTACCTGCGCGCCGAGGATGCCGACCCGCACGAGGTGCTGCTCTGCATCCAGACCGGCGATGTCCTCGCCAACGAGAAGCGCTTCAAGTTCCCCAACAAGGAGTTCTTCCTCAAGACGCCGGACGAGATGAAGCGCGTCTTCGAGCCGTACGGCCGCGACCTGCTGTCGCCCACGCTCGAGATCGCGGAGCGCTGCAACGTGGAGCTCGAGCTCGGCGCCATTCGCCTGCCGAAGTACGACGTGCCCAACGGCGAGGACGCGTTCGCGTACCTCACGCGGCTGTGCGAGGAGGGGCTGGCGCGTCGCTACCCGGCCGCCACGCAGGATCTGCGCGATCGCCTCGCGTTTGAGCTGGCCACGATCCGCGAGATGGGCTTCGCCGACTACTTCCTCGTCACGTGGGACTTCGTCGGCTTCGCCAAGCGCGAGGGCATCGGCGTGGGGCCGGGCCGCGGCTCGGCGGCTGGCTCGCTCGTCGCGTACTGCCTCGAGATCACCGACGTCGATCCGATTCGCTACGACCTGCTGTTTGAGCGGTTCCTCAACCCGGGCCGCAAGTCCATGCCGGACATCGACATCGACTTCTCGGTCCATGGGCGCGAGCGCGTCATGAACTACGTCGTCGACAAGTACGGCCGCGAGCGCGTCGCGCAGATCATCACGTTCGGCAAGCTCGCCGCGAAGCAGGCGACGCGCGACACGGGTCGCGTGCTCGGCCTGCCGTACGGCACTGTGGATCGCATCGCCAAGGGCATCCCCGACGGCGTCAAGGTCGGCTTCGATGAGAGCCTGCAGCCCGGCCAGGAGCTGCGTGAGATGTACGATGATCCCACGCCGATCGGTCGCTCCGACGACGGGCGCGAGATCACCGCCAAGGAGCTGATCGACATGGCGCGCCCGCTCGAGGGGCTCGTGCGACAGGACTCGATCCACGCCGCCGCGGTCGTGATCGGCGACCGTCCGCTCGTCGAGTACGTGCCGCTGCAGCGCAAGGGCGCCGACTCCGAGCTCGTCACGCAGTACGCGATGGGCGACATCGAGGCGCTCGGCCTGCTCAAGATGGACTTCCTCGGCCTGCGCAACCTCGACGTGATCGACGAGGCCGTGCGCCTGGTCGAGGAGTCGCAGGGCGTCCGGATCGACATCCCGAACCTGCCGCTCGACGACGAGCCGACGTACGCGATGCTCCGCAAGGGCGACGCGACCGGCGTCTTCCAGTTCGAGAGCACCGGCATGCGCGACTCGCTGCGGCAGGTCAAGCCGACGCAGTTCGAGGATCTCGTCGCGCTCGTGGCGCTGTACCGCCCGGGCCCCATGCAGAACATCCCCACCTACGCGAGGCGCAAGAACGGGCAGGAGCCCGTCTCGTTCGCCGATCCGCGGCTCGAGCCGATCCTGGCATCGACGATGGGCGTCTACATCTACCAGGAGCAGTCGATGCTCATCGCCAAGGAACTGGCGGGCTTCAGCCCCTCCGAGGCGGATGATCTGCGCAAGGCGATCGGCAAGAAGAACGCCGACCTGATGGCATCCCTCAAGCCTCGCTTCATCGAGGGCTGCGCGGCCAACGGCGTCGACGCCCAGGTTGCGGCGAACATGTGGGACGAGAACGAGCGCTCGGCGGAGTACTCGTTCAACAAGTCGCACGCCGCCTGCTACGCGCTGATCTCGTACCGCACCGCGTACCTCAAGGCGAACTATCCGGCCGAGTACATGGCGGCGCTGATCTCCTCGGTGATGGACACCAAGGACAAGGTGCCGTTCTACGTGGCCGAGTGCGAGTCGATGGGACTCGAGGTCCTGCCGCCGGACGTCAACTCGTCGCAGCGCGACTTCGCAGTCGTCGAGGGCAAGATCCGCTTCGGCCTGAGCGCCGTGAAGAACGTGGGCGAGAACGCCGTGCGCGCGATCATCGAGGCGCGCGAGGAGGGCGGACGCTTCATCTCCGTCTGGGACGTCGCCGAGCGCGTTGACGCGCAGCACGTCTCGAGCCGCGTGCTCGAGAGCCTGATCCGCGCCGGCGCGCTCGATACGACGGGCGATCCGCGCCGCGGCATGCTGCTCGTGCTCGACCAGGCCGTGCAGTCGGGCCGCAAGTCGCAGGCCGACCGTCACGCCGGGCAGACCAACCTCTTCGAGGGGCTCGACGATGCCTCCGTTGGCGGCGGTGGCGGCGGCTCGCATCCGCCCGTGCCCGCCGGCGAGTTCGAGAAGAAGGAGCTGCTGGCAGGCGAGCGGGAGACGCTCGGCATCTACGTCTCCAGCCACCCGCTGTCCGATATCGCCGATCAGCTGACCCGCAAGGTCGACCTCCCGATCCGCGATCTCGAGAATCGCAAGGAGGGCGAGACCGTGATGATCGGCGGGCTCGTCTCGAGCATCCGCCAGACGATGACGAAGAAGGGCGATCCGATGGCGTTCGTCCAGCTCGAGGACACCACCGGCGTCGTCGAGGTCGTCGTCTTCTCCAAGGCGTTCATCGCCTCGCGCATGCACCTCGAGCAGGATCGCATCGTGATCGTCAAGGGCCGCGTGGACCAGCGCGGCGGCGGTGAGACGAAGCTCGTGGCGTTCGAGGTGATGCCGTTCGACGCGGTGCCGGTGATCGGCATCGTTCGCATCGAGGTCGACGCGCGCACCGCGCCGGCCGACGCGATCGAGCGCCTGCGTCACATCTGCGAGGAATTCCATGGCGATCACCCGGTCGTGGTCGACATCCGCACGTCGTCGGGACAGCGTCGGCTCAGGTTGGGACCGGCGTACCGCGTGCGGCCCGATCAGGCGCTGTTCGCCGAGATCCAGGCGACGGTGGGGTCGGTGTCGGTGGCCTAAAGGATCCGGGTCCATGTCCGGCGGGGACCGTGGAAGCATCAGTGGCGATTGCCTCTCCAACCACGTGGGGACCCGGATCCATCGGAGCTGATCGTGTCGGAGCGGAACCCCGCACGCCGTCCGGCGCCACGTTGCTGATGACCCGTTCTCCCGGACATGGATCCGGGTCCCCACGTCATGGGCGAGATCGTCGCCGCTGATGCCTCCACGGTAC
>JBPCSK010000157.1:0-3188 GCA_051007275.1 Gaiellales bacterium
GAGCGCTTGAGCGCCGCGAGCACGAGAGTCGCGGTCAGCGGCCCGTCGCCCGTCGTCTGATGATCGAGCGCGATCACGTGTCCGGACTGCTCGCCGCCCAGGACCGAGCCATCGCGGCGCATGGCCTCGAGGACGTAGCGGTCCCCCACGTCGGTCACCTCGAGGTCGCAGCCGAGCGCGCGCAGCGCATGGTGCGCGCCGAGGTTGGCCATGCTCGTGACGACGACGCGGCGTCCCGGCAGCGCGTCGCGCGCAATCGCGTCGGCGGCCAGCAGCGTGAGGATGTGGTCGCCGTCAATCGGATCCCCGGCGGCATCGACGAACAGGACGCGATCGGCATCGCCGTCGAACGCCACGCCGAGGTCCGCTCCGTGCTCCTGAACGGCGGCGGCGACGTGACCGAGGTGCGTGGAGCCGCACTCGACGTTGATGTTGCAGCCGTCGGGTGCGCACGCGATGAGCGTGGTGTCGGCTCCGAGGAGCTCGAACAGGCGCGGCGCAACGGTCGTGGCTGCACCGTTGGCGCAGTCCACCACGATCCTCATGCCCTCGAGCGAGGCGCCGGCGAGCGACGCGATCCACTCGGCGTAGGCCTCGGCGGCGCCGGTGGCGCTATCGGTCGTACCCACGTCGTCGCGCGTCGGAAGCGCGACGTCGGTCTCGAGCAGTGCCTCGATCGCCTCCTCCTCCTCGTCGAGCAGCTTGTAGCCGTCGGCGCCGAACAGCTTGATGCCGTTGTCCGGATAGGGATTGTGGCTGGCGCTGATGACGATGCCCGCGGCGGCGCCACGCTGCAAGACGGCCCAGGCGACGGCGGGCGTCGGCAGGACGCCGAGGCGGATGGCGTGGCCGCCAGCCGAGGCGATGCCCGCGGCCAGCGCGTCCTCCAGCATCGTGCCGGATCGCCGTGTGTCGCGCCCGATCAGGATCACGGGCTGCGGGTGCACGGCGCTCAGGCGCAGCGCAGCCGCACGACCCACGCGTAGCGCGAGCTCGGGCGAGAGCCGCTCGTTCGCGACACCGCGAATGCCATCGGTGCCGAACCAGGCACGGGCCATCTGTGGCTCCCTAGCGCTTGGAGAACTGCGGGCGCTTGCGGGCCTTCTTGAGGCCTGCCTTCTTGCGCTCGACAGCACGGGCGTCACGGGCGAGGAAGCCTGCGCGCTTGAGCTCGCCGCGCAGATTCGGATCGGCCTCGACGAGGGCGCGGGCGATGCCGTGGCGCGAGGCACCGGCCTGGCCGCTGATGCCGCCGCCATGCAGGCGCAGCGTCACGTCGAAGCGATCGGCGAGGCCGACCTCGACGAGGGGGCTGAGGGCCATGGCGCGCAGCGGGGCGCGATCGAAGTACTGCTCGGCCGGGCGGCCGTTGCAGGTGACCGTACCGGTGCCGGGGGTCAGGGTGACGCGTGCGACCGAGGTCTTGCGCTTGCCGGTTGCCCGATAGATGGCCTTGTCGCTCATCGTCTTCCCTCTTCGCCTTACGGCAGCGGCTGCGGCTGCTGGGCCGCGTGCGGATGGTCGGAGCCGGCGTAGATCTTCAGCATGTTCAGCTGAGCAGCGCCGAGCTTGTTCTTGGGGAGCATGCCCTTGACGGCATGGCGGATCACTTCGGTCGGGTTGCGGTCGAGCTGCTCCTGGAGGGTGCGCTCGCGCAGGCCGCCCGGATAGCCGGAGTGGCGGTAGTACTTCTTCTGCTCCAGCTTGTTGCCGGTGACGCGGACGCGCTCGCAGTTGATCACGACGACGAAGTCGCCGGTGTTCACGTGCGGGGTGAAGTTGGTCTTGCCCTTGCCGCGCAGCGCGTCGGCGATGCGGGTCGCGAGGCGGCCGAGCACCTCGCCGTCGGCGTCAATGATGAACCAGCCGTGCTCGACGTCGGCGGGCTTTGCGGAGAGAGTCTTCTGAGGCATAGTCGTTGGCGCGGGGGTTGAGCACCGCACGGAGCGGAACCGTACCATGAGGCCCATGGATGGCGTTGCACCTCCCCCGCGGACCCTCGCCGATCGTCTGACGGAGCCGCTTTCCGCGCTCGATGATGGTACCAATGATGTGCACGACGCGCTCAACCGCATGGTGCCCTGGCTCTGGTGGCCGCTCGCCGTCCCTTCTCGCTTTCATCGTCTCAGCGGGCGCGAGCACGCGCTCTACGCCGCGCACGCCGGCATCGGGATCGGCGTCGCCTGCGTGGTCGGGTCGTGGCGTGGTCGCACGGCGGCGCTCGGGGTGATCGCCGCCGCGACCTCGTGGGCGCTGTTCACCGGCGCCTGGGATCGGCGCGCCGATCAGGCAGACAGCTGCGAGCGTCGCACCTTGTAGGCGCTCGCGACCGCCTGCCGCGATGCGGCGCTGAGCACCATGCGACGCATGAAGCCGCCGGCGGCCTCGAGGTCGGCGGCCGAGCCGGTGCTCGCGATCATCTCGAGGGCCTCCTCGCGCTCGTCCCCGTGACGATCGGCAGCGTAGTGCGTTGAGATCGCGGCGCGGCGCCCGCCGGCTCGGGAGGCGAGGCGTGCCTGCTCGGCGCAGCCGAGCTCCTCTCCGAGCTCCTCGAGCAGGTCGGCGAGCGGCAGCAGGATCGCCGCATCCTCGCCCGCGTAGGCGAGCTGACCGTCGGACAGCTCCTCCTGCGACCAGTCCGACGTCTGGAAGGTCTTGTCGAGCTCGGCGTGCAGGAAGCGGTCGGCAAGCGTGACGAGCTTGGCGTCCTCCACCCCGTGCTCGAACCCGGCGGCGTTGAGATGACCGGCGATCACGGTCCACCAGGCGCAGGTGTCGAGGATGTCGGTCAGCTCGATATCCCAGCGGTACTTGACCCAGCTCTGCTCGAACTTCGCGTTGTGCGCCAGCACGCGGCGTCCGTCACCGAGCAGATGCAGGAGCGGCGCCGGATCGACGGCCCAGCAGTCGAGCACCAGCGAGATGGCGCCGCCGTCGGGCCCGGGCGCGGCGATCTGGACGAGCCGGACGGTGCCGTTCCATGGCTCGAAGGCTGCGCGATCCTCGCGCTGCTCGGGCGGCAGGCGGGTGCAGGCCGTCTCGATGTCGAAGCCGAGGACGGGCTGATCCTGCAGGAGCTCGACCGCCTGCAGCACCTCCGCTGGCGTGCGCAGCACCTTGATGGTGGTGACGGGTGGCTCGGGTGGGCGCGGCGGGAGCAGGTCCTCGCGCACGATCGGCGGATGCGG
>JBPCSK010000158.1:0-2517 GCA_051007275.1 Gaiellales bacterium
CCTAGGCCGGCTGGACCCGCACCGTGGCGATCGTCGACGAGTCCGAGCCAGAGAAGTCGACGCGACAGGTGAAGCGCGTGCCGCTCGGCGGGAAGATCGGCGTGCACTGGCCGGTGCGCGCGCCGGCCGCGGTAACGCTGATGCTGATCGCGATGGTAGACCCGTTGTAGCGAGCTTCGGTTGTCGAGCGGACGAACTTGTAGATCGCTGCGTATGCTGACGTGCGCTTGATCGAGCGCAGCGCGCCAGCGCTTGCCGTCTTCGAAGGCTCGATGCGTCCGGCATTGTCGGCCACGTCGATCGCCAAGGCGTTCGACCAGTAGGGGCCGTCGACGCGCTTGATCGCCTGAGGGAGGGCGTTGACGAGGCGCACCTCGAGCGGACGGGACGTGACGGTGAAGACGTGCTTGGAGTCTCGGCGCGTCTCGAGCTGAGGACCCATCTCGCAGTTGAGGTACGACATCTCGATGCAGCCTTCAGGCGTGCGACGATCCGAGAGCCGAAAGCCAACGAGCGCCTGGTAGTTCTGGCGCAGATCGACCGGGCGGTACGAGTAGATGATCGCGCCGTCAGCTCCGGCGCTGTTGCCGAAGATCGCGTCTCCCGTACCGCCGGAGGGAATCTTCTCCTGGGCCTTCCAATCGAGGTACACGCTCATGACGCTGGCGAAAACGAGCGGATAGCGCTTGGTGAGCACTCCGGGCGCAGTCCATGTTTCGACCTCGTTCTTGATCACCGCGCAACCGGTGTAGCTGGCGTACGTGGGATCACAGGTGTAGCTCGAAACCGTGCCGGCCGATGCCGCTGCCGGCACGAGCAGGCCGAGCGCGAGGATGCCGATCAGGAGACCACGCATGATCACACCCCCACCGCGACGAGAGCCGTGAGCGTGCCATCCGCGATGCCGATCATCGTTACCGAGCACTCCACGTTCTGGAGCATGCCCGTCGGCGGCGTGCACTTGCTCATCTCCGTCGATCCATCAGCGGCGACGTTGACGGTGAACTCGAGCGCTCCTCCCGATAGCGTCGTCACGTGTGCTCCGTCTGCGAATTCGTAGAAGAACGTTGCGCTCGCTGCCCGGTCGGGATCGCGGTAGAAGTGGTAGTAGCCGACGCCCGTGCGATCGTCGATGCTCGCCGCGATGGTCTGGGGGTCACCGATGCGTTCCGATCGGAGCATTCCGTGGGTGCGCGGTGCGCTTTCGCGTACGAGCGGCTGATCGGTCATGTTGAGGATCTTCACGATCAGTGGGCGCGACTCGATCGTCGCGTACGCGGTGACGGTTCGCACGTCGAGTGGCGGACCCATCCAGCCGCTCTTGGTCTGATTCTTCATCCAGACGGGGTACGTCTCGCAGGTGAGGTAGTGCTCGGATTCGCACGTCAGGCTGAAGAGCTTTTCCTGATCCTTGTCGACGAATGGCTCGTAGTCGGCTCGCACTGAGACGCGCGCATCCGACAGGGTGCCGGTGGAGCCGCGAAAGTCGATCAGCCCCGTCGAGTTGACGACCGATGCGACGAACTTGTCGTACGTCGCGTCGTTGAAGTCAATGGTCGCTGGTCCGTTGATGCGATGATCGCCGCGGAGCGTCCGCACGTTGTCCTTGGTGATGTTCGCTCCGGCGAGGACGCCGGGCTGGTCGCCGAAGCGCAGCACGCGGTTGGTGACGTACGCGCACACCGATCCGGCCTCAAGCGAGGACGCTCGCATCGCGCACTCATCCTCGGGTGTGCCGGCGGCCTGCGCGGACGCGACACCGATCAGGAGGATGGCGAGGAGCGCGCCGACGCCTGCCACGCGTGCAGCCGCGGTACGGACCGACGTGCGAGCAGGATTTGTGTGGTGGTACGCATTCAAGGCTTGTTCCCTACGGATTCTCGGCTGTTCGGGGCTGTGATGCATGGAGACTCAGAACTTGAAGAGGCTCATGGCGTACATGCCCGCAAAATTAGCGTTTGGGGCAGGAACGAATTGGGGAACCTCATCACTGGGTGGTAGGAACTTCTTCATGAAATCCTGCGTCGTGCGTTTCTGATCCGAGAAGGACGTGCGTTGCTTCTTCGCGATTTCATCGAAGACATCGGACGACCTATTGCTGCCGTTCTCGAATTGCTCGCTCAGGCGCTGCTTCAACAGCTGGGGCGAGTTTGAAGGGGGCGTGTTGGGCACGAACGGCAGCTCGGATGAAAGGGAGCTGGAACTGACGTGCTGCTGGGAAACGAGGAGCTGTCCTTCGGATGCTGCTCCTTTCGCGCCGACGGAGGTGCGACCGGCGAAGACGTCAAAGACGAGCTGGTCTGCCTCAGCCTCCGCCTGCTTGGCTGCCGCTGCCGCTTTTCGTCCCGCCTGCAGGTACGTCTCCCCCTTTTCGGGGACGGCCTCGTACTTGTTGTACTTCAGGAATCTGCGGAGTCCGCCGGCCTCTTTGACGGAGTCGGCATTGAACCCTCTCATCGAAGCGAAGTCCTTCTGCCAGGAGCCCGTTGTGAACATCTTCTTCGTGTACTTCACGTT
>JBPCSK010000159.1:0-2107 GCA_051007275.1 Gaiellales bacterium
AATCTGCACCACGCTGCTGGTCGGCGCGCGACTGCGGGGGCGTCTGCCGCTGGCACCGACAGGCGGCGGGTCGATCGACGAGCTCACCGCGCTGGTTGCGGACCTCCGCGTGCAGGCCGCCGAGGTCGCCGCGGCGGCGGGTGACGGCTCGACCATCGTCTAGCGGCGCCAGGCGGCCACCGAGCTGCTCGCGCTGCTGGCGGGCACCGTCGAGCCCTTCGCAATCGCCGATCTCAAGGAGTTCAAGCTCGGCAGCGCCGACTACAAGGAGCTGATCGGCGAGACGGAGTTCGCGGCGCGTGACCTGCTGGCTGGCGAGGTCGCCGCGCCCCTGCAGGCGCTGCTCGATCGCTATGCCGACGAGTACGACCGCGCCAAGCGAGAGGCAGGCGCCGTCGACAACGAGGACCTGCAGCTGAAGGTGCGCGTGCTGCTCGAACGGCACCCCGACGTGCGCGCCACGCTGCAGGAGCGCTTTCGCGAGGTGATGATCGACGAGTTCCAGGACACCGACAGCCTCCAGGAGTCGATCCTGCGCATGCTGCGCGGACCCGACACGCCCCTGCTGGCCGTCGGCGACGAGCAGCAGGCGATCTACGGCTTTCGCGGGGCCGAGGTCGAGGTGTTCCGCGGCGAGCGCGAGCGCGCCGGGCAGGAGGAGTCGATCACCGTCGTCGAGCTGCACGAGAACCGCCGCTCGGCCCCGCCGGTGCTCGACGCCGTGAACGTGATCTTCGCCCGCGAGAGCCGCTTCGCGCACCATCCGCTGGTGCCGGTACGGGCGGCCGAGGGCATCGCCGACCCGGCGGTCGAGGTGCTGATTGGCGTCGGCGAGAAGACCGACGGTGGTCGTGCCGTCGAGGCGAGCCTCGTGGCTCGTCGGCTGCGCGAGCTGGTCGAGTCGGGTGCCTACCGCCCGGGGCAGATCGCGCTGGTGTTCCGCGCCGGCTCCAATGCCGACCTGTTCGAGCGCGCGCTGCGCGCAGAGGGACTGCCGACCGTGTACTCGACGGGACGCGGGTTCCTCGAGCGCCAGCCCGTGGCCGACATCCTCGCGATGCTCCGGGTCCTCTGGAATCGCTTCGACGATCACGCGCTGCTCACGTGCCTCGCCTCGCCAATGGCGGGCGTCAGCAACGACGGGCTCGCGCTGATGCGCCAGGCGGTCGAGTGGGAGTTTGCGATCGCCCTGGACGACCTCGGCGGCGTGGGCCTGCGCGACGACGACCTCGCTCGCGCCGTCACGCTGCGCGATGCGATCGCGCGCCTGCGTCCGCTCGCGGGTCGCCTCGGCCTCGCCGACCTCGTCTCGGCGATCGTCGCGGAGACGCGGTACGACCTCGCGATGCTCGTCGAGGAGGACGGGGCGGGCCGCATGGCCAACATCGAGAAGCTGCGGCGCGTGGCACAGGCGTACGAGAGCGCGCGTGGCGCCGACCTCGCGGGTTTCGTCACCGCGGTCGAGTCCGGACGTCTCGACAGCGAGCTGAAGATCGAGGGCGTGATCTCGTCGGAGACCGACGATGCCGTGCGGCTGATGACGGTGCACCAGGCCAAGGGCCTCGAGTTCCCGGTCGTCGTCGTGCCCGATCTCGCCTGGAAGGCGCCGAACGCCTCACCCGCCGCGCTCGTGCCCGCGGTCGGGGCCCCGGCCGCCGTGGTACCGGCCGCCACCGGCAATCGCTGTCCCACCCGTGCGCTCGACGTTGCGATCGCCGCCGACAACGACGCCCGCGAGCTGGAGGGCCACCGCGTGGCCTACGTCGCCTGCACCCGCGCGGAGAACCACCTGATCCTGTCGGGCGCCCGGGGCGACAAGCTGTCGAGCGGCACGGCGCTGGCGTGGCTGTGCGGGCTCCTCGATGACGACGGCGACCTTGGCGAGCGCCTGCTGGAGATCGACGGCGCGCGCATCGGCCTGCACGTCACGGACGAGTCGGTGGCACCCGTGCTGCCGGCCGCGCTCGACGGTGCTCCGCGCGCGTACGTCCTCGACGACGGGGACGCCCAGCTGACGTTCGACATCGATGCCGTGGGTGGCGCCGAGCCGACGTCGGACTACGGCCTGGCGCCGCTCGCGCCGCTGTCGGGGAGCGAGGGCTGGGAG
>JBPCSK010000160.1:0-22622 GCA_051007275.1 Gaiellales bacterium
AGGTGACACCGAGTGCCACGCGGAGCCCCGTCATCATCTCGGGCAGCGCGGACGGCAGGATCACCTCGGTGATCGTCTGCAGGCGATTCGCACCCAGCGAGCGTGCGGCCAGGAGACGGTCGATCGGCACGTTGCCGACGGCGTCCGCGGTGGCGATCGCAATCGGTGCGACGGCGGCGAGAAACAGCAGGACGACCTTGGCCGAGTCCCCGATGCCGAACCAGATGATCAGCAGGCTGAAATATGCGAGCGGGGGCAGGCTGCGGATGACGGTGACGCCAGGGTGCAGGATCGCGGCGATCGTCTTGGACGCTCCGAGAGCGATGCCCAGCGGCACGCCGATCAGGATGCCCAGCGCCAGCCCCTCGAAGAGTCGGGACATCGAGCTCCACAGGTGCTGCCAGAGGTACTCGCCGCTGTAGCCAACGTTGCCGTCGTGCGTGGTCGTGGCGCGGATGAACTGCTCCCACACGTCAGCCGGGTGTGGCACGAAGAGGGGCTTCCACACCTCGGCCCGTGCCACCAGATACCAGAGAATCAGGAACGCCAGGACCGACGCCACGCTGATCAGCGGATACAGCCAGGAGCCGGTGCTCCGACGGGGTTTCGACGCAGGGCTCTTCGGCGGGTCGGCGGTCATTGCCACGGGCGGAGTGTACAGGTTTGAATAACTAAGTCAAATGCGTTGCATAAGAACGCGCGATATGGGACGGGCGATGCCAGCACGGCACGGGATGGCAGACGTCGAGCTCGCATGGCAGCCCCGCCCACAGCCGCGCTCGGCCGCGCTTGGCCGCGCACCCTCGGGAGTGGACCGAACCCGAGGGTTAGCCGAAGTAGCCGGTGACCAGGTGGCCGACGGCGAACCCGATCGCGGCGGAGACCGTGCCGATCACGGCGACCTTGACGCCAGCGCGGAGGAGCGACAGGCGCGCGACGCGGCCCTTCGCCACACCGAGGATGAAGAGCGCGACGAGCGTGCAGGCAATCGATACCGGCAGTGCCGTCGAGATGTCGAACAGCAGGTACGGCCAGAGCGGGATGATCGCAGCGACGAGGTAGGTGCCGCCGACGACGAAGGCATCACCCAGCGCGTCACCGCCGGCATCTGGCGAGAGGTCGAGCTCCTTCTGGATCTTGGTCCGCAGGAACACGTTGTCATTCGCCGCCAGGCCGAGGGCGACGTGCTCGGCGTCCTCGCGCGGCAGCCCCTCCTGCTCGAGGATGATCGCCAGCTCGGCGATCTCGCGGTCACGGTGGTCCACGACCTCCTGGCCCTCGTCGAGGATCTCCGCGCGGTACAGTCCCTCTTCAGCCTCGCTGGCCAGGTACGAGCCGCTGCCCATCGCCACGGCGCCTGCCAGCGCCTCGGCGAGGCCCGCGACGATGATCAGGGATTGCGAGGGATTCGCCGCGGCCATGCCGGTGACCACGCCGAGCGGCACGAGCAGCCCGTCCTGCGCACCGAGCACGACCTCGCGGATGCGCGAGAGCTTGGCGATGCGATCCGCCTCTCCGAGCGCATGCTCCTGGATGTGGAGCTCGGCCTCGCGGCGCGCGGCCTCGGTGATCGGGTGCTCGGTCATGGGTTTGCGCCTCCATCCATCGATGCCGGGAGCGGGGCTCGAACCCGCACGTTGTCGCCAACGCCGGATTTTGAGTCCGGTGCGTCTACCAGTTCCGCCACCCCGGCCGGCGAGTCGAGGATATCGCTTCCGTCCGGTGCGGTGTGCTACCTTGACGGCGTGGTCGGCAATGGCGCCGCCCACGACGCGACGAGGCGTCCCTCCGTCGCGGCGTGCCCGGTGGGGCGACGCCGCCTGAAACGGAGACGCACATGACGAAGAAGGAACTCCTCGCAAAGGCCAAGGCGGAGAACGTCCGCTTCGTGCGCCTGCAGTTCACCGAGATCCACGGCCACCTCAAGAACATCCAGATCCCGGTCGAGGAGCTCCCCTAGGCGCTTGACAACCAGATGATGTTCGACGGCTCCTCGATCCGCGGCTACAAGCGCATCGAGCAGTCCGACATGTACTTCCAGCCCGATCTGAGCACGTTCCAGGTGATCCCGTGGCTCGAGGGCGAGACCGGCAACGTCGCACGCATCATCTGCGACGTCGCCGACCCCGACGGCACGCCGTTCGTCGGCGATCCGCGCGTCGCGCTCAAGACCGTCATCGCCGACGCCAAGAAGATGGGCTTCGAGATGAGCGTTGGGCCGGAGGCCGAGTTCTTCGTCTTCGACCATGACGCCGAGGGCAACCCCACCGTCAACCCGCACGACAAGGCCGGGTACTTCGACGTCGGCCCGATGGACAAGGGCGTCGAAGTGCGGCGCGCCATGGACGACATGCTGCACTCGATGGGCTTTCATCTCGAGGCCTCCCACCATGAGGTGGCGATCGGCCAGCACGAGATCGACTTCCGGCACGCCAACGCGCTCGAGTGCGCCGACATGCTGATCACGTTCCGCTACGTGATCCGCTCGGTCGCCGCCCAGCTCGGTCTGCATGCGACCTTCATGCCGAAGCCGATCTTCGGCGAGAACGGCTCCGGCATGCACTGCAACCAGTCGCTCTCGAGCAAGGGCAAGAACATCTTCTTCGACCCGAAGGGCGAGGAGCAGCTGTCCGACGCTGCCTACGGCTACATCGCCGGCCTGCTGGAGCATCTGCCGGCCATCACGGCGATCGCCAACCCGATCGTCAACTCCTACAAGCGCCTCGTGCCGGGCTACGAGGCACCGGTCTACATCGCCTGGTCGCCGGGCAACCGCTCGGCCGCCATCCGCATCCCGGCCTCGCGTGGCGGCGGCACGCGCGCCGAGCTGCGCACGCCGGACCCGACGGCCAACCCGTACCTGCTGTTCGCGGTCATGCTCGCGGCCGGTCTCGACGGCATCAAGAAGGGCGCGCGCCCGCCGAAGCCGGTCAACCAGAACATCTACAACCTGTCGGCCGAGGAGTCCAAGAAGCTCAAGGTCGGCGCGCTCCCGCACAACCTCGATGCGGCGCTCAACGCCCTGGAGAACGACAAGGTCGTGTGCGCCGCCCTCGGCGAGCACATCACCGAGGCCTTCCTCGCGGAGAAGCGCAAGGAGTGGGACCAGTACAAGATGCAGGTCCACCAGTGGGAGATCGACGAGTACATGGAGACCTTCTAGGAGCTCCGGGACGGCACGGCGCGGGTCCCCCGTTCGGGACCCGCGCCACCGAACCGGCGCGGGGAGGCGGAATTCGCTGTACCTTGCGCCATGACCGCCCATGCGGCTGCCGGGCACTCTCGCTCCGGGGCTGCGGGTGCGGCGACTGAACCAGGAGGTGGCCCAATGGGCCTGACGAACGAGCAGAAGACCGAGATCATCGGGAAGCACGGCAAGACCGCTGCTGACACGGGATCGACCGAGGTCCAGGTGGCGCTTCTCACCACCCGCATCAACGAGCTCACCGAGCACCTGCGGTTCCACAAGCATGACCATCACTCGCGTCGCGGCCTGCTCAAGATGGTGGGTCGCCGTCGGCGTCTCCTCCAGTACCTCCAGCGTGAGGACATCGAGCGCTACCGCGCGATCGTGAAGGAACTCGGCCTGCGCCGCTAAGGGCGCCCGAGGATTGATGGCGGCACGCGGGACGCGTGGCCGCTGGCAGCAGAAGAAGGGAAGTACCTATTCATGAGTGACGTCTTTGGCACTGAATTCGCCGTCGAGGTCGCAGCGGGGGATATCAGCCTCCGTTTCGCGACCGGTCAGCTGGCGAAGCAGGCGGACGGAGCGGTGCTGGTCACCAGCGCCGACACCGTCGTGCTGTCGACCGTCGTCGGAGCGCAGGAGGCCCGCCCCGGCGCGGACTTCTTCCCGCTGACCGTCGACGTCGAGGAGAAGATGTACGCCGCGGGCAAGATCCCCGGCGGCTTCTTCAAGCGCGAGGGCAAGGCCACGGAGAAGGCCACCCTCAACGCGCGCATGATCGATCGTCCGATCCGCCCGCTGTTCCCGAAGGGCTTCCGCAACGAAGTCCAGGTGATCGGCACCGTGCTGAGCGTCGACATGATCGTCTCGCACGACATCCTCGCGATGAACGGCGCTTCCGCGGCGCTGATGATCTCGCCGCTGCCGTTCGCCGGCCCGGTCGGCGCCGTGCGCGTCGGTCTGATCGACGGCGAGCTGCGCGTCAACCCGTCCATGCCCGACATGCTCGAGAGCGATCTCGACCTGATCGTCTGCGGCACGCCCGAGGCCATCACCATGGTCGAGGCCGGCGCCAACATCGTGGCTGAGGACAAGATGGTCGAGGCCCTCGAGCTCGCCCACACGGTGATCAAGGACATCTGCGTCGCGCAGCTCGAGCTGCAGCAGAAGGCTGGCAAGCCCAAGTGGTACTCCGAGGCCGTCGACGCCGAGCTGGACGCCAAGTACGGCGCCTCGTTCGATGCCGAGATCGCCGCCCATGGCATCAGCGGTGTCGAGAAGGCCCAGGCCGCGGCGTTCGCCGCCGAGTGCCCGCCAGTCTCGGCCGACGCCACCGACGAGGTCATGGTGCGTCGCACGCAGGTCAAGTTCGCACTCGGCTTCATCGCCGATCGCCGCCGTGCCGCCGCCGTCAAGGCGCCGGTGCAGGAGCAGTTCGGCGACGCGATCAAGGCGCTGTCGGACGCCGAGCAGGACTCCAAGGAGCTCAAGGCCGCTAAGCGCTCTGCGCTGATCGAGCGGATCGTCAGCGAGATCAAGCTGCCGTTCCCGTCGGGAGCCGACAACGGTCTCGACGCCGCCACCGCCACCGCGGTCAAGGGTGCGATCGATAGCGTCTACAAGCAGATCGTCCGCACGAAGATCGCCGTCGACAAGCGTCGTCCTGACGGTCGCGGCGAGAACGAGATCCGCCCGATCGCCGTCGTGGCCGGCGCCATGCCGCGCACGCACGGCTCGGCGATCTTCACCCGTGGCCAGACGCAGGCGCTCACGCTTGTCACGCTGGGCACGATGAAGGAAGAGCAGCGGATCGACGATCTGTCGCTCGAGAACACCAAGCGGTACATCCATCACTACAACGTCCCGCCGTTCAGCGTCGGCGAGACCGGGTTCATGCGCGGTCCGAAGCGCCGCGACATCGGCCACGGAGCGCTCGCCGAGCGCGCTCTGGTGCCGGTCGTGCCGCCGGTCGAGGACTTCGCGTACACGATGCGCGCGGTCTCGGAGATCCTGGAGTCCAACGGCTCGTCGTCGATGGCGTCGGTCTGCGGCTCCAGCCTCGCGCTGATGGACGCGGGCGTGCCGATCAAGGCTCCCGTCGCCGGCATCGCGATGGGCCTGATCAAGGAGGGCGACAGCCTCGTCATCCTGACCGACATCCAGGGCGCCGAGGACCACCTCGGTGACATGGACTTCAAGGTGGCCGGCACCGCGGATGGCATCACCGCCCTCCAGATGGACATCAAGATCACGGGCGTCACCCGCGAACTGCTGAAGGACGCGCTGTCCCGGGCCAAGGACGCTCGCCTGAGCATCCTCGGCATCATGGCCACCGCCATCGCCGCACCGCGTGAGTCGCTCAGCGAGCACGCACCGCAGGTGCTCCAGACGACGATCCTCCCCGAGCAGATCGGTCTCCTGATCGGCAAGGGCGGCGAGACCATCCGCGGTCTCCAGGAGGAGTTCAGCGTCCAGATCGACGTGGAGGAGGACGGCAGCGTCCGCATCTACGGCGTCGGTCAGGAGGCGGTCGATGCCAAGAACCAGATCGACCAGATGATGCGCCCCGTCCAGGTTGGTGATCAGTTCACCGAGCGCAAGGTCGTCAAGACCGCCGACTTCGGCGCCTTCGTCGAGCTGCGCAAGGGCACGGACGGCCTGCTGCACGTGTCGCGCATCGCGCCGGGCACGCGCATCTCGTCCGCCGACCAGGTCCTGGATCGCGGCGATCTCGTCAACGTCGAGGTGACCGAGGTCGATACCGACCGCGGCCGCATCGGGCTGAAGCTCGTCGCCAAGATCGAGGACGGCGCCGAGGTCTCCCCGGAGACGATCGGCGAGCGCTACAAGGAGCAGTACCCCGACGGTGGTGGCGACAGCAGCCGCGACCGCGGTGACCGTGGTGATCGCGGCGGCCGCCGCGATCGCCGCTAGGGAGTAACGGGGAGCAATGCGCCCCGGCGTCGAGGTAACGCAACTCGCGAGCGGCCTTCGGGTCGCGAGCGAGTTCCGTCCCGACGTGCACGGCGTCGCGCTCGGCTCCTGGATCCGCGTCGGGTCACGCGACGAGGAGGATCAGGACGCCGGTGTCTCGCACCTGCTGGAGCACCTCCTCTTTCGCGGCACCGCCCGCCATGACGCACTGACGATCGCCGAGGCCTTCGATCGCTTCGGGTCCGATCTCGCTGCCTCCACCTCCCGCGAGGAGACGGATCTCAACGCCCGCGTGCTCGCAGAGCACCTGCCCGAGGCGATCGACATCGTCGGCTCCATGGTGGCGGCGCCGGAGTTCAACGACATCGAGCCTGAGCGCGAGGTGGTGCTCGAGGAGCTGGCGTTGTACGACGACACTCCGGACGATCTCGTCCACGACGTGCTCGGCGAGACGCTCTTTCCTGCCCAGGCCATCGGACGCCCCATCGCCGGTACCGCCGCGTCCGTGGAGGCGCTGGAGGAGGCGACCATCCGCGCGCATCACGCGCGGCACTACACCGGTGATCAGGTCGTGGTCGCCGTGGCCGGCCCAGTCCAGCACGCTGCCGTGGTGGAGATGGTTGAGGCGTCCTTCGTCCCGCTCGGGCGAGGCAGCGTTCACGATCGAGTCGCGGCAGTCCCTGCGCAAGGCGCGGTGGCGTTCACGGAGCGCGACACCGAGCAGACGCACATCGCCATCGGCGGGGCGGGCATAGGGCGCCGGGACGAGCGCCGCTTCGCGCTCGCCGTGCTCGATCAGATCCTGGGTGGTGGCGCGGCCTCGCGCTTCTGGCAGGAGATCCGCGAGCAGCGCGGGCTCGTCTACAGCGTCTACAGCTACGTGTCGTACTTCGAGGAGTCCGGACAGATCGGACTCGCGCTGGGGACGCGGCCGGAGAATCTCGAGGAAGCGCTGTCGATTGCCAGTGCCGAGATTCTCGATCTGTCGGCCGGGAACTTCCGCGACGGCGAGATCGAGCGCGCGCGCGACAACCTCAAGGCTCGTCTGCTGCTGAACATGGATTCCACCGTGGCGCGCATGAGCCGGCTCGGCCGGAGTCTGATCTCCGACATTCCGCTGATGGACGACGCAGAGGTCGCGCGCCGCATCGATGCCGTGACGGCCGCGGACGTGCGCGATCTGATGGTGGACCTGTACGCGCCTGAGGCACTCTGCGTGTCCGGGATCGGCTCCGATCGGGCGGCTTTCGACCGCGCGCTCGAGGTGTTTCGGCAGCCCGTTGGCGGTGCCGCATGACCCGCGTGCTCGTGAGTGGCGCCACCGGCAAGCTCGGTGCGCCCATCTGCGCAGCGATCGCGGCGGCCGACGACCTCACGCTCGCCGGCCGCGTGGCTCGGTCGCTGACCAGCGGTGAGGGCTTTCCCTCCGTCGCGGCTGCGGTGGCGGCGGCGCAGGCCGATGTGCTGGTCGATGTGACCGCTCCGGCGGTCGCCGAGGCGCACGCGCTGGCCGCACTCGGAGCCGGCATCCCGGTGGTGCTCGGCACCACGGGGCTCGACGCGGAGGGAGCGGCGCGCGTGGACGTCGCCGCCCGGTCCGCAGCGCTGCCGGTGCTCTACGCCCCGAACTTCGCCATCACCGCCGTGCTCATGATGCGTTTCGCCGCCGAGGCTGCGCGCCTGCTCGATCAGTGCGCCATCGTCGAGGAGCACAATCCGGCCAAGATCGATCGTCCGAGTGGGACCGCGCTACGCACAGCCGACCTCGTCGAGGAGGCCTCCGGTCGGCGTCCCGAGATCTCCTCGATTCGCATCGATGGAGTGGTCGCGAATCAAAGCGTCACGTTCGGAGCGACCGCTCAGACGCTCGAGATCCGCAACGTCACGACCAGCCGCGAGGCGTTTGTGCCCGGCGTCCTGCTGGCGATTCGCCGGTTGCACACCCTGGCTCCGGGCCTGCACGTCGGGCTCGAGCACGTGCTCGACTGACTCGCTTCGCGGCACGGCGCGAAGCGAGTCGTGAGCTGCGTCAGTCGCCTGCGGGTGCAGTACCGCCCAGATCAACCTCGGGGTCCTGCACCAGCTTGCGCCGTGCAGGCGTGCCGACCCAGTAGAAGATGAAGCCGACGATGATCGTCACACCGATCGCGATGAACGCGTACGTCGTGTATTGGCTGCGCGTTACAGCCTCAGGCAGCTGCGCGTCGTCGAGGATCTTGCCGTCGACGAGGAAGCCCGGGAAGATGCCCGAGATCGATGCCAGCACTGCCCAGAAGGTCGTCAGACCGCCGCAGATCCAGACGCCGACCATGCCGCCGGGAATGCGGTACGGGCGGTCGACATGCGCGTGCGAGTAACGCAGCTTGATCACCGCGGGGAAGATCACGATGAAGCTCAACGTCGTGAACAGGAGGACGATGCCGATCATCACGTTGAACGCATCAGCGGCGCTTCCGGTGCTGATCTTGACCGCAACGATGAAGACCAGTGTCGAGAGAATGCCCGAGATCAGGTTCACGTTGAGTGGCGTGCCATAGCGGGAGGAGAACCTGCCGAGCCACGATGGGCCGGTGCCGTCGATCGATGCGATCGCCTGCGCCCGGTCAGAGCCCATCAGCCACGTCGAGGCGGAGGAGACCGCGGCGAGCACGAACATCACAGCGGCGACCTTGATCATCACACCGGAGGCACTGCCGTACACGCCGAAGACCGTGTCGACGGCATCGAGGAACGAGGAGACACCCTTGCCCTTCAGCTGCTCCGGCGGAATCACGCAGATCATCGCGAGAATCGGCAGACCGTAGAGCAGGATCGAGACGATGATCGCGCGCAGCACGGTGTACGGAACGTCCTTCTTCGGGTTCTTCATCTCATCTCCGGCCGCGCTCGGAAGCTCGAACCCGACGAGGTTGAAGAACAGGAGCGGCGTGAGCGCGATAAATGCGGTCCAGGTGGGGCTGAACTCGCCCAGCGCGGGAAAGTGCAGGCCGTTCTGGATGGCGTAGATGATCGTGGTCAGCGAGAAGAAGCCGATCAGGATGATGCGGCAGAACGCGCCCAGTGTCGGAATCCACTTGCCGACACCGAACGACAGAATCGCGGACCACACGGAGAACCAGATGTACACGAGCCCGACGATCCAAAATGCGATGGAGTTGTCGTCGAAGTGCCAGATGTAGTTCTGAATCGCCGCGATCGCCAGCAACGCGAGCGTCGCTCCAATCCAGACCGGGTTCGAGAACCAGTAGAAGATGGCGTTGACGCCGGCCACCAATCGGCCCCAGGCCATGCGCGTCCAGATGTAGGCGCCGCCTTCCTCAGGAAAGGCCGCACCGAGCTCGGCGACGAGCAGGCCGTAGGGGATGAAGAAGAAGATGCAGAGGAAGATCAGCCACAGGAAGCCCTGAGCTCCCTCTGCTGCGACCTGCCCCAGCGTGTCGACGCCGACGATCGTGCAGAGGAGGAAGAAGAAGATGTCGAAGCGCCCGAAATGGCGGCGTAGCTTCGTCTTCTCCTCCAGCGCTGCGGATGTGATCAGGTCTTCTCGACCGATGTGCTCAGTGGCCATGTGGAACGGCTCCTCTCCCGTGGAACCTCGCAAGTGTGTCAGATCCACTGGCGGATTCCTACGGCGCCGGGCAGGTATAGTGGCGCGACCGCGAGAGGGAGTGGGACATGCAGGCGCCGATCGGCCGGATTCTGACAGCGATGGTGACGCCGTTCGCGGCGGACGGCTCAATTGATCTGGACGAGGCGGTTCGCCTCGCTGAGCATCTGATCGCCAGTGGTTCGGAGGGGCTCGTCGTGCATGGCACCACCGGCGAGGCATCGACGCTGACGGACGACGAGAAGCTGGCGCTGACCGAGGCCGTGGCCGGTGCGGTCGGCGATCGCGTGCCCGTCATCTCCGGGACCGGCTCCAACGACACCGCTCATTCGGCGCATCTCACGAGGCAGGCTGCGCGCTTCGCCGGCGTGGCCGGCTTCCTCGCCGTCACGCCGTACTACAACAAGCCGCCGATCGCCGGCATCGAGGCGCATACGCGCGCGATCGCCGACGCGGCGAACGACCTCCCGATCGTGCTGTACAACATCCCGCAGCGCGTGGTGCTGCACCTCTCACCGGCCGACATCGACCGTCTGGCGGGCATCGACACGGTCATCGCCGTGAAGCAGGCGGTTACCGACCTCGACGAGGCGCGGCAGATCGTCGAGGCGGGCAGGCTCGCTCTCTACGCCGGCAACGACGACCTGGTGCTGCCATTCGCGCTGCTCGGCGGCGTCGGCGGCATCTGCGTCGCGTCGCATGTCGCGAGCGCGGAGATGGTCGCCGTGCAGGCGGCAGCAGACGCAGGAGACGCCGACGAGGCAACGCGCCTCGACGACGCGCTGCAGTCCCTGTACGCGGCGCTCTCGTGCGCCGTCAATCCGATTCCGGTCAAGACGGCGATGGCCCTGCTTGGCTTCCAGGTCGGAGACCTCCGTCTGCCGCTGGTCAACGCGACCGACGAGGAGCGCGCCACCGTGCGCGCCGAGCTCGTCGCCCGCGGCCTGATCGGCTGAATCCCGGTAGCATCCCCAACGTCAGCAAGCAGTCGGAGAACGTCATGGCCAAGACCAAGAAGCAGAAGAAGCACAAGTCGCCGCTCGCCCATCGCGTGCGCAAGATCGTCCGCCGCCGCAACGCGCGCCGCGCCCGCTAGCACCATGCGCGCGTACGCCTTTCTCGGCGATGCGCTGATGGTCTACCAGTCTGCGGTCGTCGACCTCGTGCGGGAGCGCGCCGGGATCGAGATCGATCCGCTCGTGGCTGGCAATCTGGATGACCTCGATGTCGTCGCCGCGGGCGACCCGGCTCGCCTGTTCCTCTGCGGGCTTCCGTACGTGCGCGGGCGCGATCGCGGGCTGCCAGTGCAGGCGCTCGCGGCGCCGGTGTCGAGCGCCGCACCTGAGCAGCGCCCCGGGTACCAGAGCCTGCTGCTCGGACGGCCGGGACTGACGGGTCAGAGCCTCGACGACCTCACCGACCTGCGGCTCGCGATCAACAGCCGCGACTCGATGTCGGGCTGGGTCCTGCCAGTCGGCAGTGGACTGCCGCTGGAACGATTCGCGTCGATCACTCCGACGGGTGGCCATCGGCTGTCGATGGAGGCGCTCCTGCGCGATGCGTTCGATGCTGCGCCGATCGACTCGATGCTGCTGGCGGGTGAGCTGGCGACGACTCCGGCCCTCGCGACCCTGCCGGTGCTTGCCGAGTATGGACCTTCGCCGAGCCCGCCGGTCGTGCTCGTCGGGGACGACGCGGTGCTCGCAGAGGAGATCACCGCCGTTCTCGAACGCCTGCATCAGGACGACGAGGGACGCGCCGCGCTCGCGTTGGGCCGCATGGCACGACTCGAGCGGATGCGCGACGAGGACTACGCGCATACCCGCGCCTGCGATCGGGAGGCAGCGACGTGCACGCGCTGATCGTGCTCGCGCATCCCGAGGAGCACAGCTTCTCCGCGGCAATGGCGCGTACCGCCGCTCATGCGCTGTCAGACGCGGGCTGGACGGTGGATCTCGATGACCTCGCACGGGAGGGATTTGGCGCTGAGGCCAGTCGGGACGATCTCGCGGTCGTGCCGTCAGCCGACCTCGTGCAGCTGATGTACGCGCAGGAGGAGGCCACCGCGACGACCGGATATGCACCCGCAGTCGCCGATCAGATCCAGCGGCTGCAGGCCGCCGACCTGCTGGTGACCGTCTTTCCGTTCTGGTGGTTCGCACCGCCCGCCCAGATGAAGGGGTGGTTCGATCGCGTGTTCGTCAACGGCGTGGGCTACGGCCATAACCCGTACGACGATGGCCCGTTGAAGGGCAAGCGCGCGCTGGCGGCCGTCGCGATCGGCGGGGATGCGGAGATGTACGGCCCCGCGGGACGGAGCGGCGATATCCATGCGCTCCTCAATCCCGTCCAGCACGGCACCTTCGGGTACGCGGCGATGGACGTGCTGGAGCCGTTTCTCGTCTTCGAGGCCGATGGGCGCGATGATGCGTACCGCGCCGCGGAGCTCGCACGCCTGAGCGAGCGCCTCGCCGGCATCGCGGATGAGGCGCCGATCGCGACCGCGCCGCTCAAGGCCCAGTGAGCCACGAGGTGCAGGACGCCGGCGAGGCCGGTGAGCCGCTGCGGCACGCGCTCCCGATCGTCTTCGTCGGCGGCATGCTCGGGACGGCGCTGCGGATCGCCATCACCGAGGCGCTGCCGCACGGTGCCTTCGCGTGGGGCGTCCTGCTCGCCAATCTGACCGGGGCGTTCCTCCTCGGGCTGCTGTACGAGCGGCTGCAGGAGCATCGCCTTCGTCGCGGGGACCGCTGGGCGCTGTGGGGTCCGGGCTTCCTCGGTGCGTTCACGACGTTCTCCGCGCTGCAGTTCGAGGCCGTCGACGCCATTCGAGCTGGCGATACCTGGCACGGGGTGCTCTACCTGGTGGCAACGATCGGGCTCGGCGTGCCGCTCGCTGCGATCGGACGACGCGTGGGGAGGGGCGGGCGATGAGCCTGTGGTGGTACCTCGTCGCGATTCCGCTCGGCGGCTTCGGTGCCGTGGCGCGCGTCTACGCAACCCAGACGGGCGAACACCGTGTGCCCGGCGGCGCGCCTGCGATGACCGCGGCGATCAACGTCGTCGGCGCCGCTGGCATCGGCGTGGTGGTGGGGGCCACCGGCGACATCGGGGTTCTGGTGCTCGGCAGCGGACTGCTCGGTGGCTTCACGACGTTCTCGACCTGGATGGTCGAGGTCGACGCGTTCAATCGGTCCGATCGCGTGCGCGAGGCCGTGTTGACGCTGATCATCCCCGCCGTGCTGGGCGCTGCGGCCTACGCGCTCACCCGCGCGGTTTTCTAGTACCCGGACCCCGGGATGTGCCGCAGGCGAGCGTCGGCCTGGATCGACGAGGAGATGACACGCTGCGTGCGGCACGCACCGCGCAGAACCAGCGTGTCGGTCTCGGCGTGATCGTCGAAGAAGCGGACGCCCGTGACGAGGTCGCCGTCGGAGACGCCGGTCGCGGCGAAGTACGTGTCCTGGCTGCCGACGAGATCATCGGTATCGAGCACGCGCTCGAGATCCAGACCGGCAGCAGCGATGGCGGCTGCCTCCTCGTCGGAGCGGGGCCAGAGCCGCCCGATGATGCGCCCGCCGACGCTGCGGATGGCGGATGCGCTGAGCACGCCCTCGGGCGTGCCGCCCACGCCCCAGAGCAGATCGATGCCGGTGCCAGGGCGCACGGCCATCAGGCTGCCGGCCACGTCGCCGTCGGGAATCAGGCGCACGCGGGCCCCCGCCGCGCGCATGCGGCCGATCTGCTCCATGTGGCGCTCGCGGTCGAGCACGACGACGCCGATTTCACGTACCTGACAGCCCTTGCGCCTGGCAACGGAGTCCAGCAGCTCCTCGATCGGTGCGTCGAGCGTCAGGAGATCGGCGATGGCGGGTCCACCCGCGAGCTTCTCCATGTACACCGCGGGACCGGGGTTGAACATCGTGCCGCGTGGCGCGATCGCGAACGTGGCGAGCGCGTTCGGCTGCCCCTTGGCGGTCAGGGTCGTGCCCTCGAGCGGATCGACGGCGATGTCGACGGCAGGTCCGCCGCTGCCGACCTCCTCGCCGATGTAGAGCATCGGAGCCTCGTCCTTCTCGCCCTCGCCGATCACGACCACGCCGCTGATCGGGCAGCGTTCGAGCGCATCGCGCATGGCGTCAACCGCGGCCTTGTCGGCCAGGTTCTTGTCGCCTCGGCCGAGCCAGCGGGCCGCGGCGATGGCGCCGGCCTCCGTGACGCGGGCGAGATCAAGGGCGAGCGAGGAAGGCAGGGTGTCGGACATGTCTGAGATCCTAATGCGTGGCGCTCCCGGATCGGCGGTACGGTTCGTTCATGAGCCTCGATGTCAACGCGGTCCGCGCCCAGTTCCCGTCCCTCGCTCGCACGATCGACGGAAAGCCGTTCATGTACTTCGACGGTCCGGGAGGCTCGCAGGTGCCGCAGGTGGTGGCTGATGCGATGGTCCACTCGCTGCTGCACGCCAACGCCAACTGCGGTGGCCCGTTCGCCACGTCGGTCGAGTCCGATGCCGCCATCGAGGCCTCTCGTCAAGCTGCAGCGGACTTCACGGGGTCGCGCTCCGACGAGATCGCGTTCGGGCCCAACACGACCACCCTGCAGTACCTGCTCGCGCACGCCGTGGCGCGGACGTTCGACGCGGGCGACGAGATCATCACGACGGAGCTCGACCACGACTCCAACGTGTCGCAGTGGCTCCAGATTGGCGCCGATCACGGACTGGTCGTGCACCAGGCGCGCCTGCATCGTCCCGACGGTACGCTCGACCTGCATCACCTCGAGAGCCTGCTGTCGCCGCGGACCAGGGTCGTCGCGTTCACGCTCGCATCCAACCATCTCGGCACGGTCACGCCGTTCGAGGAGATCGCGCGGCACGCGCATTCCGTCGGCGCGCTCGCGTGGGCCGATGGCGTGCACTACGCGCCGCATCGCCGGCTCAATCGCGTGGCGATGGGGATCGACGTGCTGCTGACCTCACCGTACAAGTGGTTCGGACCGCATCTCGGAGTCGCATCGATCCGACACGACCTGGCCACCGCGTGGCCCGCCGATCGCGTGCGTCCCGCGGATGAGACCCCCGCCGGCCATCGCTTCGAGACGGGGACGCAGTCCCACGAGGCGATGGCGGGCATGACGGCCGCCGTCGACTATCTGGCCTCGCTCGGCACCGGCCGAACCCGTCCGGAGCAGCTCGACAGCGCCTACGACCGCATTCGCGACCACGAGGACGCCCTCGCCCTGCAGTTCTGGGACGGCGTGAGGGACATGGAGCACCTCACGTTCTACGGCCTCACCGATCCTGAGCGCTTCGACGAGCGCGTCGCGACGTTCAGCTTCACCGTCGACGGCGCGCATCCCGCCGAGGTGGCGCGGCGGCTCGCGCAGCGCGGCATCGCCGTGTGGGACGGGAACTTCTACGCGCTCTCCGCGAGCATCGCGCTTGGCCTCGAGGAGTCGGGAGGCGCGATCCGAGTCGGGTTCCTCCACTACACGACGCCGGAGGAGGTCGACCGCCTGGTCGCCGCTCTCGGCGAGCTGGGGTGACGCCTCGCCGAGGGGAGAGGCGCTACGCTGCGGCCTCCCGCGGATGTGGCGGAATTGGTAGACGCGCACGGTTCAGGTCCGTGTGGCCGTAAGGTCGTGGAGGTTCAAGTCCTCTCATCCGCATCGGGAAGCCCCTGCTGAGCGCCTAGGCGCTCGCAGCGGCGCGCCGCACGCGATCGAGGACCGCGATGCCGATGCCGGTCTGCTCGGGCGGGAGCACCGCAATGCGCGCCGCCCCTGACATGTCCGATGCCCGCAGCAATGCGTAGAGGCGCTCCGCGTACGCCGCCGGCGTCGAGCCGGCGTCCACGACGGCGTGAAACCCCTCGGCGACGGTCCCGGTGGGGGCGATGAGCGTCGTGCTCCGTGGATCCTCGACCATGGACGGATCGTCGATCAGGATCACGGGGAGCCGCGGGGCGTAGTGGGCAGCCAGCGTGCCGGGTGCCCGCGGTGCGTCGGCGGTCTCGGGCGAGAGCGGCGTCTGCAGTGCCTCCTCGATCATCTCCGCCGTGATCGCGCCGGGACGAAGCAGCCGCGGTGCCGCACCCGTCAGATCCACGATCGTCGACTCCAGGCCGATCTCGCACCGTCCGCCATCGAGGATGGCATCGACGTCGCGTCCGAGGTCCTCGGCCACGTGAAGGGCGGTAGTGGGGCTGACGCGCCCGAAGCGGTTGGCGCTCGGGGCGGCGAGTCCCGTACCAGCCGCATCGATCAGGGCCAGCGCGAGCGGGCTATCGGGCACACGCAGTGCCACCGTTCCGGTGCCACCCAGGGCGTTCACGTGGGCGCGGTCACCGGCGGGCAGGATCAGCGTCAGCGGTCCGGGCCAGAACCGGCGCGCCAGCAGCTCGGCACCGTCGGGCCAGTGCGTGGACCAGGTCTTGGCGTCCTCGATCGAGGCCACATGGACGATCGACGGGTGGTCGGCAGGTCGTCCCTTGACGCTGTACAGACGCGCCACGGCGTCGCCATTCGCGGCATCGGCGGCCAGGCCGTAGACGGTCTCGGTCGGCATGCCGACCAGACCGCCGTCGCGGATGACGGCGGCTGCCGCGAGGACGTCGCTCGTGATCACTCCCACATGGTCGCATCTGCGACGGGGTTTAGGGTTCGGGCGTGCGCTTCCTGCTGTCGCTCGTGCTCGTGGCTCTCGCCATCGGTCTGGCCCTGTGCTCGGGCGCAGGCGCGATGCTGGCCCGCAACGTGCTCGACACCGCCGGCATCACCCGGGCGGTGGTGGCGACGGTGCGGTCGCCCGCAGGCCTGAGCCTCGTGCGGACGTCGGTCGCCAACGGCGTCGCGGATCGCGCCGCGGCGCAGCCTGACGTCGTCGCAGCCGGAGCCGCATCCATCGCCGGCTCCTGGGCCGTGCGCGCGGTGCGCAGCGATGCTGCCCCGCAGATCCTGGCGCCCGTGGCCGTCGGTCTCCAGCAGGGGATCCTGACGGGGACGCAGCGAGGCTCGGTGCAGCTGGATCTGCGCGCGGTGGCCAACGCGACCAACGCGCCGCCCGTGATCGCACTGGTGCTCGACGCGGTCGACGGGTCGCTCCTCGTCACCATCCCATGGGTCGCCATCTCGCCAGGCGCCCAGACGGTGCTGCAGGAGCTCGACCGTCACCGGTGGCTACCCAGCGCGTGTGCCGCGGCGGCGCTCGGACTGGGGCTCCTGGCGCTGCTCATCTCGCGACGACGCGGTCTGACGCTGATCGTGCTCGGAGTCGGTCTCGCCGTGAGCGCCTATCTGCTGCGGCCGCTGGCGACGGATCTGACCGGATCGGTGGTCGCGCGTCGTGCACAGGACGTGAGCACCGGTCCGCTGGCGGCGGAGTTCGTCAACCAGCTCTTCGACGGCTGGTCATCGGTGAGCGGCGCGTTGATCGCCATCGGCCTCGCGCTCGTGCTCGTCGGGCTGGTGTTCAGCCTACGTCGCTCGTCACGCTAGCGCTCGGGGAGAAAGGCAACGCCCTCGGCGTCGACGACGTGCGCGCCACCGTCGATCGTGAGCGTGGCGCCCGTGATCCCGCTGCTGCGATCCGACACGAGCCACGCGATGGTCTCGGCGACCTCCTCCGGCTCAGCCGGCCGGCGGGCGGGGGCAAACCGCGTCGCCGCGTCATAGGCCGCCGCCAGATCGCCGGCCTCAACGGCGAGGTCGGCGAGGGCGGCGTCGGCCATCGGCGTGCGAACCCACCCGGGGCACACGGCGTTCGCCCTGACGCCCTGGGGACTGTGGTCGACGGCCAGCATGCGGGCAAGCTGGACCGCGCCCGCTTTGGCGCTGCCGTAGGCGACCGAGGCGGGTCCGGCGCGTAGCCCGGCCAGGCTGGCGACGATCACGATCGAGCCGCGGCTCTCGATCAGGGCGGGGAGGCAGGCCTTGGCGGCCAGAAATGGCGCCGTCAGATTCTGCCGCAGCACCGACTCGAAGCCTTCCTGCGTCTGGGTCATCGCGGTTCCTGGGCTCCCGCCCCCGGCGCTGCAGACCAGGGCTCGCAGCGTGCCGCCGGCTGCGATCAGGCGCGCGACTGCGGACTCGAGATGATCGAGGTCGGCGGCGTCGCCGGGCAGCGCGAGGCCGCCGGTCGCGGCCGCAACCGCGGCCAGCGGCTCCGGGCGGCGCCCGATCAGACCGACCAGCCAGCCGTCTGCCGCAAGCAGGCGCGCAGTTGCGGCGCCGATGCCCGTGCCGCCGCCGGTGATCAGGACCGCCGGTCGCATCTAGCGCTCGAACGTCACGGGGTTGGTGAGCGTGCCGACGCCGCCGACCGTGACGGAGACCGACTCGCCCTCGCGGAGGTAGCGCCGCGGGTCGCGGCTGTCGCCGACGCCGCCCGGCGTGCCCGTGGCGATGACGTCACCGGGCAGCAGCGTGATGCCGCGCGTGAGGTACTCGATGATCTCGGCGACGCCGAAGATCAGATGGCGGGTGTTGGAGCTCTGCATGACCTCGCCGTCGATGGCGAGCTCGACGTCAATGTCGGAGAAGTCGACGCCGTCGGTGCTGGCCACCGACGGGCCGAGCGGGCAGAACGTGTCGAAGCTCTTGCCGTAGTCGAACTGGCGCAGCGGCGTCTCGAGCTGCGCGCGTCGCCCGGAGACGTCGTGGACGCAGGTGATGCCGCCGATCGCCGACAGCGCGTCGTCGAGCGTCGCGCGTTGCGTCCGCCGCCCGATGATCACGGCGAGCTCGCCCTCGTAATCGGGACGCGTCTCCTCGCGGGGGATGACGATCGACTCGCCGTGACCGATCAGGCTGGTGGAGAACTTGGAGAAGACGACCGGCATCGCGGGGATGTCGAGCTCCGACTCCTCTGCGTGATCGCGGTAGTTGAGCCCGATCGCGATGATCTTGCTCGGCACGACGGGGTGGAGGAGCTGCACGTCGGCGGCCGATACGGTCGCACCTGCGGCAGCCGCGACCACGGCCCATCCCTCGACGGACGGCACGAATCCCTGTGGTCCGGCGTTACCGGCATCGACGATCTGCTCGCCCTCGAGGCGTCCTAGGCGAATCTCGCCGTCTGCATTCCGGTAGCGCACTGCGTGCATGGGGTCCTCCGTGGATCGACGATCGCCAGCATATCTGCACCGACCGATCTGGATACAATCTCGGCACCGACCGGGAGGGTGGGACATGACCGTCAAGCAGCTTCAGGCCAAGGGCGTCCGCATTCTGCGGCTCGTCTATAGCGACCTCTACGGCGTCCAGCGGGGCAAGGACGTCCTGCTGGCGCGCGCCGCGCACGCCATCTCCCACGGCAAGCCGTTCGTCGAGGCGGTCATGACCATCGACCATCGGCACAACATCGTGAGCGGCGATGAGGCCGGCTTCCGCGATTTCATCGCTATCCCGGACATGCGCACCGCGCGCATCAGCCCGCTGGACCCCGAGGTCGCCGTGGTGCTGTGCGACCTCGAGGCCGTCCCGTCGCACAAGCCCTCAGGGCTCGATCCGCGCGGATCGCTGAAGCGGATCACGGAGCGCTACGCCGCGCTTGGCTACACGCCAGTCGTGGCGCACGAGCTCGAGTTCTATCTCCTCGAGCGCCACGCCGACGGCGTCGGTGGCATGCGCCCCCTGCCGATGCGCGACTCGAGCGTGTACACCGTCGGGCCGCTGGCCGACCCGACCGGTCTGGTGCGGGCGATGTTCGAGGCGTGCGAGGAGTTCGGTCTCGAGCCGATCTCCATGGCGCAGGAGTACGGCCACTCACAGCACGAGATCAATCTCACCCACGGCGAGGCCGTGACCGCGACCGACCGGGCCTTCCTGTTCAAGTCGCTCGTCAAGCAGATGGCGGACATGAACGGCGTCGTCGCCACCTTCATGGGCATGCCCGTCGATGAGGACGAGTGCTCCGGGTATCACCTGCATGCGTCGCTCGTCAACAAGGCGGGCAAGAACCTCTTCGACGCACCGCGCGCGAAGGATGGTCTCTCTGAGCTGGCACATCACTTCATCGCGGGTGTCGTTGCCCACGCTCCGGCGATGGCCGGCCTCCTCAACCCGACGGTGAACTCCTACAAGCGCATCATCAACGGCGGCCTGTCGCCGAAGTTCGCGAACTGGGGGCACGACAATCGTCTCGCCATGCTGCGCATCAGCGAGGAGCGAGGGCCCGCGGCGCGCGCCGAGGTGCGTTCCGGGGACGGCTCGGCCAATCCCTACCTGATCAGCGCGGCGATTCTCGCCGCCGGACTGGACGGGATCGAGCGCAAGCTGAAGGCGCCCAAGCCGGTGGTGGGCAACTTCTACGAGGGGCCTGCGGACGCCATGGGACTGCCGCTGCCGACGTCGCTCGGCGAGGCGCTTGACGCCCTCGAGGCAGACACCCGCCTCGTCAAGCTGATCGGATCCGAGCTGATCGAGGTCTTCCTGCGCAACAAGCGGTATGAGCTCGCCCGTTGGGAGGCGCAGCAGAACCGCCTGACCGCCTGGGAGATCGAGGAGTACGCGGAGGCGCTCTAGCGCTGGGCGCAGGGGCCGGCGATCGCGTCGTCGGCCTCCGCGTCGCTGAAGCCCGCCTCGCGCAGGAGCTCGCGCGTGTGCTCGCCGAGCAGCGGCGGGTGCCTGGGTGACGTGAGGTGATCACCCGCGAACGCGATCGGCGAGCGGATCGTGTGGATTTCGCCGGCCGTCGGATGCGTGTGGGACTGCAACGCGTACGGGGCGTTGGCGAGGGCCTCGGGGATCGTGCGCACTGGGCCACTCGGCACGTCACGCTCTGCCAGTGCCGCCAGGAGCGCCTCCGGATCAAAGCGTGCCGTGCCGTCCTGGAGCAGCGGAATCAGGACGCCGCGATTGGCGACGCGGTCGGGATTCGTGGCGAAGCGGGGGTCCGTGCCGAGCTCGGGCAGGCCGATCGCCTCGCAGAAGTGGCGGAACTGCAGGTCGGTGCCGACGGCGACGATGACGTGCGCGCTCGTGGTCGGAAATGTCTCGTACGGCACGATCGACGGATGGGCATTGCCGAAGCGCTCGGGCTCCCACCCGGCGATCGACGCCTCGGTACCGCGGTTCGCCAGCCACGCGAGCTGCGTATCGAAGAGGGAGACCTGGACGTGCTGGCCCGGGCCACCGCCTCGTACCGCGAAGAGCGCCGCGAGGATCCCGTTGGCGGCGAACATGCCCGTGGTGAGATCGGTGATCGCAACGCCGACCTTCATCGGCACGCCGTCGACCTCGCCGGTGATGCTCATGATCCCGCCCTCGCCCTGGATGGCGAAGTCGAAGCCGGGCAGCGGTGCCTCCGGGCTGTCGTGGGGATAGCCGCTGATGGAGCAGTAGACGAGGCTGGGATTGTCGGCACGCAGCGCGTCCCAGCCAAGGCCCAGCTTGTCGGCACCGCCGGGGATGAAGTTCTCAATCACCACATCGCACGTGGCGGCGATGCGCTTCGTGATCGCGACGCCCTCGGGCTCGCGCAGATCGATGGCGATCGATCGCTTACCGCGGTTGGCGCTCATGTAGTACGTCGCCTCGTCGCCCGCCCACGGTGGGCCCCACGAACGGGTGATGTCGCCGCCCTTGGGATTCTCGACCTTGATGATGTCGGCGCCCATGTCGGCGAGGACCATCGTGCAATAGGGGCCAGCGAGGACCCGCGAGAGATCGAGCACGCGGACGCCAGCGAGCGGCCCGTCGGTCGGCGGGGCGGTCGGCATCTCAGCCCGCGATCGTCTTGACGATCAAGCTGAGATGCTCGCCGGGCTTAACCTTCCGCAGGATGTGCTCGAGCCTGCCGTCCGGGTCGATCACGAACGTCGATCGCTCGACGCCCATGTACTTCTTGCCGTACATGGACTTCTCGACCCACACGCCGTACTGCTCCGCGACGGCATGTCCGTCGTCGGCGAGCAGGGGATACGGTAGATCGAACTTGGCGCGGAACTTCGCGTGGCTCGCCGGCGAATCGGGGGAGATGCCGAACAGCCTCACGTCCAGCGCCTCGATCTGCTGCCACCCGTCGCGAAGGCCGCAGGCCTGGGTCGTGCAGCCAGGCGTGTCGTCCTTGGGATAGAAGTAGAGGACGACGCGGCTGCCCTTGAGATCCCGGAGCGAAACGGTCTCGCCCGTGTCGTCGAGCAGGGCGAAGGGCGGGGCGGGATCTCCGATGGCCAGCATGCGGCCAGTATACGAACCGGCGACGCTGCCTTAGCGCCTGCGCATCGCCGTTCTCCATCGTCCGAGCCTGATCGCGCTGTGCGACGATAGCGGCGTGCCTCGTTGCCGCCGTCTTCGTGCCGTCGTCGTTCTGGCCGGCGTCGCGCTGCTCGCCGTTGTCGCCGGCTGCGGCAGTCAGACCGCCGTTACCGGTCGCGTGATGGTGGCCGGTTCGACCACGCTGCTGCCGATGATCTCGCGGACGAGCGCCGTATTCGCCGCCAACGAACCGATGGTCGAGCTCGATCTCCACATGACCGGCTCGGCTGACGGCGCGGTGCTCTTCTGCGATGGGCTCGTGCCGATGACGGGCAGCTCGCGACCTTTCAACGACCGGGAGCTCGCCAGCTGTTCCGCATCCGGGGTGCGCTTCACCCGTCTGCTGGTGGCCCGTGATGCGGTGGCGCTGATGGTGGGGCGTACGTCTCCGGTGACCTGCCTCACGGAGGAGCAGATCTACGCCCTCGCCGGACCGCAGTCCGTGGACGTCTCCACCTGGCAGGACGCAAGCGCAATCGTCCCGGAAGCCGGTGCTGGGCTTCCGGTCGATCCGCTGATGGTGATCGGTCCTGGCCTCGCCTCCGGCACGCGACAGACGTTGATCGATCTTGCCATCGCCCCATTGGCCAAGGAACGTGGCGTCGTTCCCGCATTGCGCGCCGACTACGTGCCGGAGGC
>JBPCSK010000161.1:0-1370 GCA_051007275.1 Gaiellales bacterium
GCTTCTGGGCGATCACGAAGCACGAGGACGTGGTCGCCTTCTCGAATAGCCCGCAGGTGTTCTCGTCGGGCGAGGGCCTGACGATGCTGGAGGAGGTCGAGCCCGACTCGCTCGAGAAGCGCCGCAGCCTGATCGACTCGGATGCCCCGCTGCATCACCATCTGCGCCGCGTCGTCTCCCCCCTGTTCACGCCCAAGTCGGTCAACGCGCACGAGGCGTTCGCGCGTGCGACCGCGGCCCGGCTGCTCGACGCCGCGGTCGAGCGCGATACGTTCGACTGGGTGCTCGACGTGGCCGAGCCGCTGCCGATCACCGTCCTGCTGAACATCCTCGGCGTGCCGTCAGAGGATGCCGATCGCCTGATCACGCTGTCGAACCAGATGATCGCGATCGACGATCCCGACTACGCGCCGGATTACGCCAGCCTGCCGCCGGGCATCGACCCGAAGGACCTGCCGTTCGGCAGCCCGGCGTCGTACCACGTGTTCGAGTACGGTCGGAGGATCGGCGAGGAGCGTCGCGTCAATCCGACCGACGATCTCGTCTCGCGCCTGATCCACTCGGAGGTCGACGGCGACCAGCTGACGGAGCTCGAGTACTGCAACATGTTCCAGATCCTGATTCTGGCCGGCAACGAGACGACGCGCACCACGCTGACGCACGGGATGAAGGCCTTCATCGACAACCCGGAGCAGCTCGAGCTGCTCAAGGCCCAGCCGGAGCTGATGGACAAGGCGGTCGAGGAGATCATCCGCTGGGCGACCCCCGTGCTCTACATGCGCCGCACGGCGCTCGAGGACACGGAGCTGCGCGGCAAGCGGATCGGCAAGGGCGACAAGGTCGTGATGTGGTACATGAGCGCGAACTACGACGAGGACGTCTTCGAAGATCCGCACACGTTCGACATCACGCGCCATCCCAACCCGCACCTCGGCTTCGGCGGCGGCGGCCCCCACTTCTGCCTCGGCGCCTGGCTGGCCCGCCTGCAGATCCGCGTGATGTTCGAGGAGGTCCTCAAGCACGATCTGCGCCTCGAGTCGAACGGCCCGGTGCGCCGCGTGCGCTCCAACTTCGTGAACGGCGTGAAGTCCATGCCCGTCCGCGTCGTCTCCTGACGCGAACCGGCGCGCCCCGCGGCGCATTCCGCGCGCCCTGACAAATTGGGCCCGGGCCCAATTTGTCACGCCAATCTTGCGCGCGTCGCAGCTTCCCCCGCACGTTCCCGCGCTGTCTGCGCGCCGTTGCGTATGGCGCGCGACACACAGATGCGCGTACCCGGCGCGACCGCGTCGCACACCGGGCGCAGTACGCGCGATCTGCAACCCGATCGATGCGGCATGACGTTGGACAAAATGGGCCCGGGCCCATTT
>JBPCSK010000162.1:0-1453 GCA_051007275.1 Gaiellales bacterium
CTGCGGGCCAGCCTGCCCGACGTGCCGTTCACCGCCTCGCTCGATGAGGTCCGCGCGTTCCTGCAGCGCTCGGCCGCCTAGTACCCGGAGCGGGACTCGAACCCGCACGCCTTGCGGCAGTCGATTTTAAGTCGACCGCGTCTGACCAATTCCGCCATCCGGGCTCCCCGAGGATAGAGGCAGCGGTCGGCCGGCGGGCGCGCTGGTGCGATGTGCAACATATCTCGCACGCGCCCTCATGGACGACATCCGACACCTGCTCCCCGCATACGCCGCCAACTCGCTGGATCGGGAGACCCACGCCCGCGTTGAGCAGGCCCTGCAGGGGTCGCCGGTCCTGATGGCGGAAGCGCTCGAGCTGCTGCTGGTGAACGACCACCTGCTCGAGCTACGCGCGCAGCTCGATGAGCAGGCCCGCACCGTCGACGTCTAGGCCGCGAGCCCGAGCGCGATGCCGTGCAGGATGTCGCGCTCCGACGCGATGTATGCGTCGGCGTGGATCGCGTCGAGCATGGCGAGCAGCACGAGCGCGCCGCCGATGATCAGCGGGGCGCGCCCCACCTCGATCGCGGGGCAGCGCTCGCGGCGCTCGTCGGCGGTGAGCGGTGCGAGCTTCGCGATCCAGGTGGCGACCGCATCGCGCGAGACGCGCGTGCCGTGGATCTTCTCCGAGTCGTAGCCGGGCAGCCCGAGCTCGATCGCCGCGATGGTGGTGGCGGTGCCCGCCACGGCGATCGGATCGGACTCGACCGGCTCGAGCAGGTCGGGGGAGACGTGCCTATCGATCAGGCTGTCAATCTCCTCACGCGCGACGGTCAGCTCGGCCGGGCCGACGGCGTTCTCGTTGAGCCAGCGCTCGGTCATGCGCACGCACCCGGCCTGCAGCGAGACGGCGCCAAGGACCTCGCTGCCGCGCCCCACGACGAGCTCGGTGGAGCCGCCGCCGACGTCGATCACCGCCGTCTTCCCCTCCGACGGCCTGGCCGACGTGACGCCGCGGAACGTCGCGCGCGCCTCCTCATCGCCACTCAGCGTGCGCGCGGGTATGCCGAGGTCGCGCGACAGCGCGTGCATGAACGTCTCGCCGTTGGCGGCATCGCGTACGGCACTCGTTGCGCCGGCGAAGATGACGTCGCACCCGAGCTCGCGCGCCCGCTCGACGTAGCCCGTCACGGCCTTGCGGGTTCGGCCCATCGCGGTCTCCGCGAGGCGCCCATCCCGATCGACGTGCGCGCCAAGGCGCGTGATGGTGAGCAGGCGCTCCAGCTCGTGGATCTCACCGCCCTCGACGTCGGCGAGCAGGAGCCTCGTCGAGTTCGTCCCCATGTCGATGACACCGACGCGCATGGCGGAAGCCTACGCGGGCGGCCCCGGGCGCGACGGTTGCCCGGTCACCGAATCGCCACCTTGCGCTAGAGTGCGCTCCACGACGCGGGGTGGAGCAGTCTGGTAG
>JBPCSK010000163.1:0-1644 GCA_051007275.1 Gaiellales bacterium
GCGTGGGTCAGGGCCAGGCCCTGCTCGTGCACGTCGACTGATTCCCCTGCAAATCACCGAAAACCGGCTAGCATCCCGACACCATTCGCCGTCACGTCCCGGAAAGGGAACACCGCATGACTCGCAAGTACTCGCTCAAGGACGATCAGGTCCCGCGTCAGTGGTACAACATCGCCGCCGATCTGCCGACGATGCCGCCGCCGCCGCTGCATCCCGGCACGGGCCAGCCGATCGGCCCCGACGATCTCGCGCCGCTGTTCCCGATGGCGCTGATCGGCCAGGAGGTGTCGACCGAGCGCATGATCGACATTCCGGACCCGATCCGCGACGTCCTCGCGATGTGGCGCCCGACGCCGCTCCTGCGCGCCGAGAATCTCGAGGCTGCGCTCGGCACGGACTGCAAGATCTTCTACAAGTACGAGGGCACCTCGCCGGCCGGCTCGCATAAGCCGAATACCGCCATTCCGCAGGCCTGGTACAACAAGCAGGAGGGCGTCAAGCGCATCGCCACCGAGACCGGCGCGGGCCAGTGGGGCTCGGCGCTGTCCTTCTCGGGCGCCCAGTTCGACCTGGAGGTCAAGGTCTACCAGGTGCGCGCGTCCTACGACGCGAAGCCGTTCCGCCGCTCGATGATCGAGACGTGGGGCGGGTCGATCGTCGCCAGCCCGTCTATGGACACGAACGCCGGCCGCGCGATCCTCGATACGGATCCGAACTGTCCCGGTAGCCTCGGCATCGCGATCTCGGAGGCCGTGGAGGACGCCGCCACGCGTGACGACACGAAGTACGCGCTCGGCTCGGTGCTCAACCACGTGCTGCTGCATCAGACGATCATCGGCCAGGAGGCGCAGGAGCAGCTGAAGGAGGCCGGGGCGTACCCCGACGTCGTCATCGGCTGCGTCGGCGGCGGCTCGAACTTCGCCGGCATCTCCTTCCCGTTCCTCGCCGACAAGATCGCCGGCAAGGACGTCCGCGTCGTGGCCGTCGAGCCCACCGCGTGCCCGACGCTGACGCGCGGCCACTACGGCTACGACTTCGGCGATACGGCGCAGCTCACACCGCTGATGCCGATGCACACGCTCGGGCATGGCTTCATCCCGGACACGATCCACTCGGGCGGCCTGCGCTACCACGGCGCCGCGCCGCTGGTCTCGCACCTGCTGAACCTCGGCCTGATCGAGGCCGTCGCGTATCCGCAGCGCGAGTGCTTCACCGAGGCCGTGCGCTTTGCGCGCACCGAGGGCATCATCCCGGCGCCCGAGCCGACGCACGCGATCCGCGCGGTCGTGGCCGAGGTCGAGCGAGCTCGCGAGGAGGGCGTCTCCAAGACGATCCTGTTCAACCTCTGCGGCCACGGCAACTTCGATCTCGCCGCCTATGACGCGTACTTCAGCGGCACGATGGAGGACATCGAGCTGCCGCAGTCGGAGCTCGACGCCGCCGCGAAGAGCCTCGAGGGTCTGCCGGCGATTGCGTAGACGACGGGAGATCCTCCTGCTTGATCGCGTTTGACGATGCGAAGGCCTCGAGGTGGCTCGGTCCGAAAGGACCGATTCACCTCGAGGTCATCGTGTCGCCTGCATTGATCAGGCTCGACCAACCGGTACCGCTCTCCCGACGCCGATCAAGTGAGGCGACGGCAAA
>JBPCSK010000164.1:0-1192 GCA_051007275.1 Gaiellales bacterium
GTGGGCTTCAACGGGCTCGCGTTCTCGCTGCCGACGCGCATCGGGCAGCCCGGCGACGAGACGTCGCCGGAGGAGCTGCTCGCCGCGGCACACGCCGGGTGCTTCGCGATGGCGCTCGCATCCGTGCTGACGAATGCCGAGGTGCCGCCCGGCCGGCTCGACGTCAGCTGCCGCATCACGGTGGACGAGGATCCGGACGCTGGCTTTCGGGTCGCCAAGTCGGCGCTCGTCATCGACGCCGATGTCGATGGCGTCTCGCGGGACGCGCTGCGAGCCGCGATCGGCGCCGCCGACGAGGCGTGCCCGTACTCCGCACTGCTGCGCGCCGCCGGCGCCACCGTGGAGACCGCGATCCGGCGATGAGCGAGAAGCTCGCCCTCGCTGGGATCGGCAAGTCGTTCGACGGCACCGTCGCGCTCGCCCCCACCACGCTCGCGCTGCAGCCGGGGGAGTTCGTGTCGCTCGTCGGGCCGTCCGGCTGCGGGAAGTCGACGCTGTTCAACATCGTCTCCGGCCTGCTCGGCCCGGATGAGGGCGCGGTCCTGCTCGACGGACGCGACATCACCGGCACCGCCGGCAATGTCGGCTACATGCTGCAGAAGGACCTGCTGGTCCCGTGGCGCAGCGTCGTCGACAACATCACGCTCGGCGCGGCCCTGACGCGCGGCGTCACCGCGGCGGACCGCGCACAGGCCACGGACTTCGCACGACGCTACGGCCTCGGCGACTTCCTCGACCACTACCCGCACGCGCTCAGCGGCGGCATGCGCCAGCGCGTCGCGCTGATGCGCACGCTCGCCACCAACCACGACGTCCTGCTGCTCGACGAGCCGTTCGGCGCGCTCGATTCGCAGACGCGGCTGGAGATGCAGCAGTGGCTCCTCCAGGTGTGGGCTGACACGCAGCGCACCGTGCTGTTCGTCACGCACGACGTCGACGAGTCGATCTTCCTCTCCGACCGGGTGCTCGTGATGAGCCCGCGCCCCGGCCGCATCGCGGCCGAGCTCGTCGTCGACCTGCCACGGCCGCGCACCCTCGAGCTGATGACGTCACCTGCGTTCAACGACGTCAAGCGCGAGATCCTCGGCCTGCTGCACGGACGGGCCGCGGCATGAGGCTCGGCACGATCGTCCGCGGCATCCTCACGCCGATCATCTCGATCGCACTGGTGTTCATCGTCTGGGACCTGATC
>JBPCSK010000165.1:0-5365 GCA_051007275.1 Gaiellales bacterium
GATCCTGAGTGCCGGGCGCCTGCAGCGGGTCGCCACCCTGCTGCCCGCCGATGTACGTGCGCACGGGCGGACGACGGCCATCGTGCACCTCGGCACCCACGCCGCCGTAGTCGATCAACGCGATCCGGCCGCGGCGCACGCTGCCGACGAGCGCGGCGACCAGCGGCAGCATCGACGGACGCACCGCGTACCGCCCACCCACTCGTGGCTCGACCTGGGGCGTCAGCAGTCGCGAGAGGGCGGGCTCGGCCTGCTGCAGCGTCTCGATCAGGCGCCCGCTGGCGTCGGCGTCGACCATGACCTCGTCGGGCCACTGCAGGAGCCGCACGGGCAGCGCGTCGAGCACCTCGTTGGCGTAGAGGAACCCTGACGCCGGCTTGAGCTCTGCCGGATGCTCGACCCACAGCGCGTCGATGCCGGCGAGCGTCTCACGCTGGCGGGCCTGCAGCCCCGCGCTCAGCTCGATCAGCACGAGCTCATGCGGCACGCCGCGCTCGGCGAGACCCTCGCTGACCCGCCGCGCCAGCCCGCCCGTCCCCGGGCCGGCCTCGGTCACGCGAAAGCGCCTCGGCTGCCCGAGGTCCTCCCACGTGGCAGCCGCCTCGGCGACGATCGCAGCGGCGAAGGCCGGATGGGCCATCGCCGCGGTCGCGAAGTGCCCGCCCTGACCGATGCCAGGTCCCCGCGTGTAGAACCCGGCGTCCGGATCGAACAGCGCGGCCTCCATGTACTGCGCGAACGTCAGCGGCCCGTGTGCGCGGATGCGCTCGACCAGCCGCTGCCGCAGCCCGCTCACGCCTGGCGGAGCAGCTCGCGCGTCAGGCAGGTCGGGCCGCCGTCGCCCTTCAGCGAGACATCCCCACCCTGGTAGGCGTGCACCTCGATGCCCTTCGCCTCCATCGCGCGCCGGATGTTCGGATTGCCGTCGAGCACAACGACGACGCCCGGGGCCGTGGCGAGGATGTTGCAGCCCATCGTCCAGTACTCGTCCTCGCTGAGCGGGATCACGCCGATCCCGCGCTCCTGCAGCTCCTGCATGAGCGTGACGGGTGCGAGCGGCTCGAACACGACGGCGAGATCGTGCGTGACCGGCGAGATGAAGCTCATCAGGTGCAGCACGTGCTCGGCGCCGCGATCGTGCGGGAGGTCGAAGCGCAGCGTGCGTGCGCCCTCGGCCGCGAGGATCTCGTCGAGCTGGCAATGGGCCTCCGCATTGGTGCGGTAGCCACGCGCCACCGCGAGCGTCTCGCTGTCCAGCCACACCATGTCGCCGCCGTCGGCGGTGGCGGTGCCCGTCAGGCGCCCGGCGATCGGCACGCCCGCGGCCGCGAGGTCGGCCACCATGCCCTCGCCCTCGCCGACGCGCTGGGGCTTGGCGGACTGCAGGACGATCGCGCCCTGGCCACACACCCAGACCGGATCGCACACGTAGACCGAATCGACCAGTCCGTCGAGCGGCTCCGCGACGGTGACCTCGCAGCCAAGTCCCTCGAGCAGCTCGCCGAATGACTCATGCTCGGCCATCAGCCGGGCCGGGTCGGGCTCGCGCCAATCGGCAGCGGCGAAGTCGCCCGCGGTGACGGGGCGGCGGATGAGGACGCGGCGCAGCGGATCGACCATCGACTGCACGCCGTAGCGAGAGGCATCGGACATGGCGGGAACCCTACTAGCCCGCGCGCTGCGCTACGGCGTGTAGTGCTCGAAGCCGAGCGAGATGATCGCGGTGGCGATCAGCGCCAGCGGCAGCGCGATCTTCAGCCCCAGCCCGAGGCGCGGACGGGATGCCACGTGGAAGGCAGCCAGCCACATCACGACGAAGATGCCCATCCCGTAGCGCGGCAGCGCGATGTAGGTGCCGGCGAGGACCGGCAGCAGCAAGGCGAGCCAGCCGTACAGGAGGTACTCGCCCGGCAGGCGCTTGCGGATCAGCCCCTCGAGCAGCAGCAGCCCCCACGTCATCGCGAACGCCGTATCGACGATGTACATGAAGTGTGACGTGTCGTGCGTGCCGACGTACAGCCCATTGAGAATCGCGATCGGCAACCCGAGCACGAGCAGGACGTTGATGCCTCGTCCCCAGCCGGCGGCCTGCGCCGTCTGCGTGGCAAACGGGTTGCCCGTGCGGTAGTAGAGGTACGCGCCGAAGGCCACGTACGCGATCGGCAGGAGCAGGATCGGCAGCAGGCGCAGCGCCATCGCCCAGCTCGGCCGACGACCCTCGTCCTTCCAGACGCGCAGGGCGAGCGCCGGCGTGAGCAGGATGCCCTGCGGACGGGCGAGCACCGTCAGCGCACCGACGAGGCTCGAGCCGATCACCCACCCGCGCTCGAGCAGCACGAAGGCGAGCACCGTCAGGAGCAGGTAGAGGCTCTCCGTGTAGACCGACGAGAACAGATACGAAACCGGGAAGAACGCCGTCAGCCACACGGCGGTGCGCGCCACCCGCTCGCCCGAGCGCCGAACGATCAGGCCATGCAGGAGCACGAGCGCGATCAGGAAGCAGACCGTCGAGATGAGCATGCCCGCAGCGAGGTACGTCAGCGACAGCGCGCTCGCGACCTCGCGCACCATCAGCGGATAGAGCGGCGAGAACGCAACGCCATTGCCGTGCGCGACCGTGGGGTCGTACCCGTAGTCGGCGATGCGCTGGTACCAGATGCCATCCCACTTGCCGAACGGATCGAGCATCGCGTCGAGCGCGCTCGCACCGTCGGCACGCCGCACCAGGCCGATCGCGCCGAGCACCACGAACACGAAGACCCGCGACAGCACGCCGATCGCGAGCGGGTAGCGCCAGCCGTCCAGGCGCGCGGTCACGCGCGACGCATCGACGGCGACGGCTGCCATGCGATGCTAGGCGGACTCGGGCTTGCGCGCGATCACGGTGAAGATGTCACCGAAGCTGACGCCGACGGTGCGCTCGGCCAGGCCGACCTTGTCGAGCACCCCACTGGCGAGCCGGCCGATCGTCGGCGAGTACGCGTCGAGGCGCGAGGCGAGGTACGTCAGGCGGACCCGGCGCACGTGCGTGGAGACCTCGCAGATCTGGAAGCCCTCACGGCGCAGCATCTCGGGCAGCGTCTGGCGCGAGAAGTAGACGAGGTGCATCTGCATGTACCACGGCCAGCGCTTGCCGAAGGCCTTGGCGAACAGCGACTCCACGTCCATCGTCGACACGGCGAAGATGCCGCCGGGGCGCAGCGCCGAGTAGATCGCGCGAATGTCGAGCGCCGGATCGGGCAGGTGCTCGATGACGTCCCAGAGCGTGATCACGTCGTAGCCGCCCTCGGGGAGCGGCGCATCCTCGACGGCACCGCAGTGGACCTTGCCGTCGATACGCGAGTTGGCGATCTCGGCGCACCAGCGCGACGGCTCCACGCCAGCGACATCGAAGCCCGCGTCCTGCGCCAGCGTGAGGAACGTGCCGACGTGGCAGCCGACGTCGAGCAGATGGCCGGAGCGGCGGTACTTCTGCACGTGCGAGAGGCTCTCCGCGAAGGTCTCGATGCGACCCTGCTCCTCCTCGATGTACGACTGGTCCTCGACGTCGCCGTAGTTCTCGACGACCGCCTCGTGGTGCGGACGCGGGTTCATGTAGACGAGGTGGCAGGAGCGGCACTCGACGATGCGGCCGTGCTCGCCGAACGCGCTCGAGGTGCAGGTGTAGTGGACCCGCGGATCGGCCACGCGGGTGCCGATCGTATCCTCGACCTTGACGCGGTAGTCGTCGGCGCCACAGAGCGGGCAGTGGACGAACACCTCGGCCTTCGGGCGGGTGTCGTGGGACGCGCCCTGGGCGGTGTCCTGCTGCTGGTCCTTGCTCATCGAGGCGGCCTTCCGAAACGTGCAGTTGAGATCGGCGGGGTGAACGGACCGGCGAGGGCGCCGAGACCGAACGGTCGGTTAATCAGACGACCGGAGCCCCACCACGCGACCAGGGCGACGGCGATCCCGACGAGGATATCGGAAATGTAGTGGTCGGCGAAGTACACGATGCAGAAGTACATCGTCAGCGGGTAGAGCAGCATCACGTACCCGAAGCGGCGCTTCCACGTGAGCGCGAAGATCGCGACGAGCGTCGAGTAGCCCGTGTGCAGGCTCGGCACCGCGGCGTACGGATTCGACAGCATCAGGCTCTCGATGAACGACTTGTCGGCCGAGACGGGCGCGGCCGCAGCCTGCACGTACCCGATCTTCGTCATCGCCGGCAGGAGCCCGATCTGCGACGCGGCCCACGGCGGGGCGGCCGGGTAGAGCAGGAAGATGACCGCGCCGATCAGCGAGGCCCCGACCAGAGCGGTCGCACAGCGGTAGTAGTGCTCGCGGCGGTCGAGCCAGATGATGAAGAGCAGCGTCGGCGGCACGATGAAGTGGGCGCGGTTGAGCAGACCGAGCAACTGGTCGTACCACTGCACGGTGCCGGTCCAGAGCCAGTCCTGCAGGATGACGGTACCGTTGCGGCCGAACAGGATCAGCTCGTCGAACTCCATGTGCGGGCGGTAGAACGGCTCCGGGTTGATCAGGTGCGCGAGGCCGCGCAGCTCCTCGTAAACCAGGATTGCCACGATCAGCGGCAGGAAGTCGCGCACGTAGCCCTTGCCCACGCCGAGCACGAGCGCGGGCACGAGCAGGATCAGGAAGTAGCGGTCCGGTGAGAGGTAGACGCCCTTGAGCAGCACCATCCCGCCGAGGCCGACGAGGTACGCGAGCAGCAGGGCGACGATGCGGTTGCGCGTCCATAACGGCTCGCTGCCGGGCAGGAGCGGCGCGACGTCGATGGCGCCGTGGGCGTGATGGGAGTCGGACGGCACCAAGGGTTCGTTCTGCTCCGCAGGGTACTTCCCCTGCGTGGGCGTGTGGTGCAACCGCGCCTGCTGGGTGTGCGAACCTCCGGGTGATGGTCGCTTTCGCCTCGCCCGCCGATCAGGTCTTCGCGCTGCGTACGGGCTGCGGCGTGCTCGCCCCCGCCCGGGCGTTCATCGACGTCGCGGGCCCAGATGCCGAGGGCTTTCTGCAGAACCTGCTGACGCAGGATCTGGCGGGCATGGCCGATGGCGAGGCGCGTCGCGCGCTGCTGCTCACGCCGAAGGCGAAGGTGCTGGCCGACGTGCGCGTCACGCGGCTCGATGCCGAGCGCCTGCTGCTCGACCTCGAACCGTCGGCTGCGGTCGAGCTGGCCAAGCAGCTCACGCGCTACCGGCTCGGCTCGAAGGTGACGATCGAAGCGACGGATGCATGGGCGCTCGTCTCGCTGATCGGCCCGGGTGCTGAGGCGATCAGCCTGGCGGGCACTCGCATCGAGACGGCGCTCGTCGATGTGCAGCGCAGCGACGTGATCGTGTCGCTGGAGGATCTGCCGAGTGCC
>JBPCSK010000166.1:0-5463 GCA_051007275.1 Gaiellales bacterium
GAGGGCGGCGACGAATCCGTGCGGCAGCCGCTGCTCACGACCATGTCCGGCATCGCTGCGGGCGTGCAGTCCGTCGGCTGATACATTCATAGGCTTTTGCCTAACCACATTCTGATAAATCAGTATGGAAGTTATGGAACGGCGACCATAGACTGACTCCAGTCGATTCAGGAGTCACCACGTGAGCGCCACCGCCCCCGAGCACTCGACCTTCGAGAGCTACGCCCCGCCGACCCGCCTCTTGGCGGGTCCCGGCCCCTCGAACGTCGATCCCCGTGTGCTCGAGGCGATGCGGAAGCCGCTCATCTCCCACCTCGATCCCAACTTCTGGGACCGCCTGCCGATCCTCGCCGAGATGATCTCGACGTACTACGGCCGCCAGGACGGCGTCTCCATGACGCTGTCGATGAGCGGCACCAGCGGCATGGAGGCCGGCATCCTCAACCTCGTCGCCCCCGGCGAGACCGTGATCGCCGCGAGCGGCGGCTTCTTCGGCGACCGCATCCAGGAGATGGTGCGGCGCCGTGGGGCCAATCTGATCGCGCTGAACGCGCCGTTCGGCCGCCATGTCCCGAATCAGGAGATCCTCGACGCGCTCGCGCAGCATCCGGAGACCGTGATGGTATGCGTCGTGCACGCTGAAACCTCGACCGGCGTGGCGCATCCCCTCCAGGAGCTGGGTGAGGCGATGCAGGCCGCCGGCAGCGAGGCGCTCCTCTACGCCGACTGCGTCACCTCGATCGGTGCGATGCCGATCGAGGCCGATGCCTGGGGCGTCGACTACGCCTACGCGTGCAGCCAGAAGGCGATCGCCGCGCCGCCCGGCCTGTCGCCGATCACCGTGTCGCGCCGCGCCATCGAGCGCCTCGGGCGCAATGGCATGCCGGTGCCGTACTCGATGGACATCGCCGAGCTCATCAGGTACTGGGTCGACCGCCCGATGACGTACCACCACACCACGCCGAACATCGGCTACTACGCCCTCGACGAGGCGCTGTTCCTCGGGCTTGAGGAGGGACTGCAGGCGCGCTTCGACCGCCACGCAGATGCCGGCGCGTACATCCAGGCCGGGTTCCGCGAGCGCGGCTTCGACCTGCTGGCCGACCCGACCTGCCAGCTCGCACAGCTCTCCGCCGTGTGCGTGCCCGAGGGTATCGACGGCAAGGCGATCCAGGGTCGCCTGCTCAACGAGTTCAACATCGAAGTCGGTGGCGGCCTCGGCCCCACCGCTCCCCCGATCTGGCGCGTCGGCATGATGGGCGTCAATGCGAACCGCGAGACCGCGGATCGCGTTCTTGCCGCGTTCGACCAGGTCCTCCCGAATGGAGCGCACTGACATGACCGCAGAGCTGCATCAGGGCCCGCTGCGCGGGCTGCGCGTGATCGATCTCGCCACCGTGTTCGCTGGCCCCAGTGCAGCCCGCCGCCTCGCCGACTTCGGCGCCGAGGTGATCAAGGTCGAGCGCGTCGGCGACGGCGACGGCGCCCGCAACCTGGGCGAGCGCGACGGTGACGACGGCTACTACTGGCGCCACGTGGGCCGCAACAAGCGCCCGATCGAGATCGACCTCAAGTCCGACGGCGGCAAGGAGGTCCTGATGCGCCTCGTGCGCTCGGCCGACGTGCTGATCGAGAACTTCCGCCCGGGCACCCTCGAGCGCCTCGGCCTCGATCCGGAGTCCGTGCTGCTGCGCGAGAACCCCGGCCTCGTGATCCTGCGCGTCACCGGCTTCGGGCAGGATGGTCCCTACTCCTCGCGCGCCGGCTTCGGCACGATCGCCGAAGCGATGTCGACGCTCGCGTACACGACCGGTCAGCCCGACGGTCCGCCGACCCTGCCGCCCGTCGCGCTCGCCGACGAGATCACCGGCGCGCTGTCGGCATTCTCCGTTCTCGCGGCGATCCGCCATCGCGATCTCACCGGTGAAGGACAGGTCATCGACGCCACGCTGCTCGAGTCGATGCTCGACGTCGTCGGCCCCGGACCTGCGATCACCAACCGCACCGGCGTGTCGGACCAGCGCATCGGCTCGCGCCTGTGGTTCTCCGCACCCCGCAACGTGTACCAGTGCGCCGACGGCTGGATCTGCATGTCCGGCTCCGCCGATTCCGTCGCCAAGCGCATCCTCGACGTGGTCGGCGGCCAGGCGCTCGTCAATGACCCTCGCTTCGCGACCAACGCGGATCGCATCGGGAACGTCGATGCCCTCGACGCGTTGATCACCGAGTGGACCCTGTCTCACACCTGGGCCGACGCCGTCCAGATCCTCGCCGATGCCGGTGCCGCCGCAGGTCCCGTCTACAGCGCCGAGCAGCTGATCCGCGACGAGCATGTCGTCGCGCGCGGGAGTCTTGCACCGGTCGAGAACCCCCACGGTGACGGCGAGCTGCTGCAGCCGGCGGTCACGCCGCGCCTCTCGCGCACCCCGGGCGCCGTCCGCCACGCCGGGCTGACGCGCGGCTCGTGCACCGAGGAGGTCCTCAGCGATCTCGGCTACACGGACTGCGAGATCGCCGCGCTCTGCGAAGCAGGCGCGATTGGCGCCCTGCCGGTCTCGGCCTGACTTCGGCCATCGAGGCATCCGCTTGGCGTACGCTTAGGCTCGTCCGTCAAGCCCGCCGTTCGCATCCGCACTCGATCGGTGAAAGGAGAAGCATGCGCCGATTCGCCATTCTGCTGTTCGTCCTGCTGGCCGCAGCTCCGTCGGCGCACGCGGCGAGGAGGCCGTCGCCGCCCGGCATCCTCTATTCGATCGACGCGAGGACAGCAGAGATCACCGGTCACCCCGGCGCCTTTCGCCTGTCGCTCCGAGCCGCGACGCCGGTCACGTGGTTTGCGGACCGACCGACGCGACGCGCGGGCACCATCACCGTCGGGATGCTGCGAACCCTCTGGACTGCGAGCGGGTTCGCCGCTGACCCGCCGAACGCGGCGCTGATCGTCCGTGCCGCCGACGGCGAGCGGACGCACGTCGTGGAGCTATCGGCACCGCGTGCGACCGGTACTCGTGTCTCCTTCCGCCTCAAAGCGATCCCGAACGGTCAGGAGGCCGGCTTCGCACACGCCGACGCTCTCCGAGCAGGCGACTACGGCCGCGCGCGGCTCTTCATCGACGACGCGGCCGTGAGCCCCTGTCCCACCACGCTCTACTCGCCGAAATCCACGACGACCTTGGATCCGTCGACCACGACGATCTCCCATCAGTGTCTGCTCGCCCCCGGAGCGTCGATGACGGTGTACCCGCAGAGCACCGAGCACGGCGGCCAATCGATCGTCACCGGCTGTGTGTCAGGCGCGTCCAGCGCGGCGGGGGCAACGGTCAGCGTGCAGGGATCCTGGACGAACCCCGTGGCAGTCTGCCCGGCCACGCCCCAGTACGCCAGCGAGCTGAACATCGCCTGGTTCGGGTTCGATCCCTACAGCACGACACCGCCGACCACAGGGACATGGTGCCCGGCGCCGCCCGGCAACCGAGACGTCGTGTTCACGTACGCGAATCCCGCCGGGGTCCCGCTGCTCGTCGCCACGTGGGTGGGGGATCTCAGCTGCCCACAGGACTTCATCGCGTCTAATGTCGGTTCCAACCCGAAACTTGAGGGCTGAACGCTCCGGCGAGGCACCGCTGCCGCATCCTCGTCCTGACGCGAGGACAATGCTTCCGTGCCGTCGCGCAGCCTGCTGACCCTCAACACGCGCCACGCGGCGATCCCGATCGCAGCACTGGCGCTGTTCGTCGTCGGCCTGGCCGCGCATCCGTCGAACGTCGTCCTCGCCGGCTTCGGCATCGTCCTGGCGCTGGCCGTGCTGGAGGCGGTGCGCCACGCCGAGGTCGTGGCCCATCGCGTCGGCGAGCCGTTGGGATCGCTGATCCTCGCCGTCTCCGTCACGATCATCGAGGTCGGCCTGATCGTGGTGCTGATGTCGGCGCACCCGGAGTCGACGGCGACGGTGGCACGCGACACGGTGTTCTCGGCCGCGATGATCGCCTGCAACGGCATCGTCGGCGGAGCACTCGTGATCGGCACCGTCCGCGGGCGCGTCGCGACGTTCAACCCGGAGGGCGTCGGCGCAGCGGTCGCCGCCATCGCCGCGCTCGCCACGCTGTGTCTCATCCTGCCGAACTACACGCTGACGACGACAGGGCCGTACTTCTCCCCCGCCCAGCTCGTGTTCGCAGCCGTGGCGTCGCTTGCGATCTACATCGCGTTCGTGAGCGCGCAGACGCTTCGCCATCGGGACCTGTTTCTCGAGGCCGATGATTCGGGGTCTGCGGTCGCCGAGCCCACCGCCGCTGCGTCGCACGACGTGCGCCCGACGCGCCGCGCCGCGGGCGTCAGCCTCGTGCTGCTGATGATCTCGCTGATCGCGGTCGTCGGCCTCGCGAAGCTGACGACGCCCCTGATCGAGAGCGCCGTGGATGATGCCGGGCTTCCGCAATCGGTGGTGGCGGTCAGCATCGCCCTGCTCGTGCTGCTGCCCGAAGCGATCGCCGCGCTGCGCGCCTCGCACCGCGGGGACGTGCAGAAGAGCCTCAACCTGGCCTACGGCTCGGTGATGGCCAGCATCGGGCTGACGATCCCCGTGATCGCGATGATCTCGCTGGCGTTCGACTACCGCCTGGCGCTGGGTCTGCCGAATGCCGCGATCGTGTTGCTGGCGTTAACCGTCGCGGTGGCGACCCTGACGATCGTCCCGGGTCGGTCGATCCTGCTGCAGGGCGTGGTCCACCTGAGCATCTTCAGCGCCTTCATCGTGCTCGCGTTCAACCCGTAGGGAACACGCGGGGCGGTAGCTCCTCGGGTTGGACTCGAACCAACAACCCTCCGATTAACAGTCGGATGCTCTGCCATTGAGCTACCGAGGAATGCGGCGGAAGCATAGCCCGAACCAGACACCCGGCGACGCGCTACCGATCGCGCACGAACGCCAACCGCCGCTGGGTGTCGATCTCGCGTGATCATCGATCAAGCGTCACCGGAGCGTGCCTGCTGCGGGGCTGAGCATCGTTCCTGCTCCAGCTCGTCTCCGGGCGAGCTCCTGATCGGAATCTGGCCGCCGCTGGTTCGGACCGCGACGCGGGATCAGCCTCGCACGTCACCCATGGTGCGGCTCAGTGCCACTTCGGGAGCGCCTCGCCCGGTCGTGCGACCCGGAAGAGAATTGGCTTCGACGGGAGCGTCGCCCGGACCTTGGTCGTGCCGTCGTCGGCCGTGGCAGTGAGCCGCCATACCCCAGTCCGCATGGGAACGCCGCCGATGCGTCCGGTGAAGCGAATCGTGTTCATCCCGGGCCGTGCGCCCGGCAGGCCGTCGCGAAACCGCAGGCGTAACGTGCGCGTTCCACCGCGAGCTGGTCGCACACGGGTGAAGGTGAGAGTGACCGCGGCGTTCTCGGAGATTCGGTACGAGATCATCGCGCCGCCGCGCTTGGCGTGCTCGGCACGCGCCGCGCTGGACCGCTTT
>JBPCSK010000167.1:0-3113 GCA_051007275.1 Gaiellales bacterium
CGTGCTCGCTAACGGAGCGGTGCAGTCGTTCGAGCTGGATGCGAACAACAACAGCAAGAAGGTCGAGACGACGTTCGCCGACGGCTCGGTCGTGTCCGAGTCGATCGTGCACTCGCCGACGGGACGCATCCTCAGTCGCACGCTCTCGGGCCCGACGGGCACGTCGACGTTCGCGTACCGCTACAACGTGGATGGTCGACTCGTCCACACGACGCTGACGGGCACGATCCCGACGACGGCGACGCAGTGGCACAGCCAGTACGACGGCCCGACCGGCCTCAACGGCGACCGTGCCAGCAAGACGACGACGCTCGCCGATGGCACCCAGCAGACGGTGGCGTACACGTACGGCGCGGACAACCGTCCGCTGACGGTCTCTGAGGGGCGATTGAAGGGCGACATCGTCTACGACGCGGCCGGCCGTGCCACGCGCCTCGGCGGCGTCGATCTCACCTACAACGCGATCGGACGGCTGCTGTCGGCTGCCGACGGGGCGGGCCGCTCGTACACGTTCACCGACGGCGGGGCCACGACGACGCTGACGCGGCCGCTGGCCGACGGCACGTCGAGCAGCGTCACCGTGTCTGCCTCGGGTGACACGCTGCTGCTCGGTTCGGACAAGAAGATCGCCGGCCAGCTCGTCGCGCTCGACGTGGGACTCAAGGTTGCCCTTGATCAGGCTGGAGCGCCGGTTCGCTGGATCTTCGAGGACACCCTCGGCAACACGACGTGGCGCTCCACGGGCACGAACGCCCCGGCGCGGACGCATCTCTACGCGCCGTTCGGCGAGCCGATCAGTGCGACGCGCGGCACGACGCCGGCGACGCCGCTCGATCTCGCGATCAACACGCTCGGCTGGGCGAGCGGGCGCGGAGCGACCACGCTGCGCTCGGCGGGCGGCGGCGCGCTCATCATGATCGGCACGCGCGTCTACTCGCCGGATGCGGGCCGCTGGCTGCAGGCAGATCCTGATGTCAACGGCTCGTTCAACGCGTACGAGTACGCGCTCGGCGATCCCATCAACATGTCGGATCCGACGGGGAATTCACCGAACGGGTCGATGTGGGGCATGATCGCGGCGACGGTCGCCGGCGTTCTGATCGGCGTCTTCACCTTCGGCGTCGGCACGTTTGTGACGGGCGCAGGGCTCGCCGCGGTCGCCGTCCAGGTCGTCGTGGCGGGCGTGGTTGGCGCGGTCTCCGGCGCGATCGGCAACATCGTGCAGCAGTCGGTCGACTCGGGCTTCGCCAACATCAACTGGGCGGAGGTCGGCGTCGCAGCCGGCTCAGGTGCTGCGCTTGGTGCACTCACTGCCGGCGTCGGCAGTTACGTGACGAAGGTGATACCGATGGGGTTCGTCAGTCGCAAGCTCGCGTATGAGTCGGTTGAGCAATACAAGAAGAGCAGCAATTGGAATGGGTTCTGGGCCGTCGTCTCAGGCAAGCGGTTCAACCAGCTCGCAGCCAGGAGTCGGCTCGCTGAGAAAACGGAACCCACTCTCCTCAGTGCGATGTTCACCACCAAGGGCTTTTTCAATCCTAGGTACGTGGTGGACAGGCGTTGGCGGCTCAGAGGCTCCGCCATCGATTTCGACGATCTCGCGGGCAACTCCAGCTTCCGCTCTTCGGTTGGCCGGATCACCGCGCGGCCGCTCACGACGAACTCGGCCAAGGTGGTGCAGCAGGCACGGGGCGTTGCTGAGAGCATTGACAGCTCCTATGACAATCAGAGTCTTATGCAGATCCTTCGTGCCAACCAGCGCAATAGCTACGGCGTCCCGGCGAAGCAGAGCATCACGTCGCAACAGGCGGACGCGTTCTATCCGAACAACCTCTTGCGCGACTCGGTCTTAATCGACGGCAACATGTTGAACCAAGAGGTCTTCAACATGATGATGGGCTACCAGAAAGCCGGGAACGGGGTCTTTGCATCGTTCAAGTCGAGTATCTCCAGCCAATAGGTACACCGCGCAGCATCGCATCGCCGCCGCGGTCCAGCACCGCGGCGGCGAGCGCGACACGCGCTCAGCGCGGGGTGGACGGTGATGCGATCTCCGCCACGTCGCTGCCGCCCTTGCGCCCCTGCCACGCCGTGAGCGCGATCCGCTCGATCTCCTCGGTCCCGAACCGCTCCATGACCCGCCGTGCCGCCTCGCTCTTCGTGACGGGCGTGTCCTCCGCCAGCCCGAGCGCCGCCAGCAGCTCGCCGCGCTGCAGCGCGTAGGCGATGCGCCCGCTGCGTGCCGTGGGGCGTACCTGCGGCCGCCTGGTCCCGTACGGCCGCGACCGCTGCCGCAGATGAACCCCGTCGGCCTGCTCCTCGCAGACCCAGATGCCGCAGCGCGCGCCCACGACGGAGCGCACCCCGGCGACGTGTCGCGGCTCGGTCACGACCAGCACCTGCCGAAACCGCTGGTCGTAGAGCGCGTACTGCCGCTCGAGCCGCTTGAGGGTGTCCTTGCCCGACTTGATCTCGATCGCTGTCAGCACACCGTCGAGCAGCGCGACCATGTCGACGCGACATTCCTTGACCTTGATCTCATCGACCCACGCAATCCCCGCCTGGTCGAAGTCGGCGTGGAGACGAGTGCGGATGTCAGCGTCGTTCATGCGGTCGGTGTCGCCGGGTGGCGGGTGGTGCTTACGGCGGCGAGCATCCGCCTCTGGCCGCACCTGGGTGCTACGTCGTCATCGCGAAGCACGCGACTGCGGCGGCAGCGGCCACGTTGAGCGAGTCGACGCCAGCGCGCATCGGAATCGTCACGCGGGCTGAGGCGGCGACGAGCGTCTCGGCGCACAGGCCCGGTCCCTCCGCGCCGAGGATCAACGCGACGCGCTCATCCGCTCGCGACGCGATCGCCTCAAGCAGCGGCTCGGCGTCGGCTGCGGGTGTCAGCGCGAGAGTCGTGAAGCCGGTGGCGTGACAGGTGGCGAGCGGCGCCGCATCGGGTGCCCAGGGGTGGACGAGCGCTGCGCCCATCGACGTGCGCAGCGCGCGCCGACCGAGCGGATCGGACGAGCCCGGCCCGATCAGCGTGGCGTCGATGCCCAGAGCGGTCGCCGTGCGGACGATCGTGCCGACGTTCGACGGGTTGGCGACGCCCTCGAGCACGA
>JBPCSK010000168.1:0-2272 GCA_051007275.1 Gaiellales bacterium
CCGGTCGACATGGCCGTGAACGTGTGCACGATCGCGTTGTAGGCGCTCATTCCCTGGTGGAGGTCGACGAGCCCAACCAGCCAGAGCGACAGCGCGCAGACGATGGAGATCACGACGTACACGATCCACAGGCGCATGGCGGTGTCACGCAGACGCGGCGTGAGCTTCTCCACCTCGGGCCCCGGGGCCTCCCGCTCGAGCAGCGCCTTGCCGCCCGGTCCCGTCCGCTCGAGCACCGCGAGAGCGAGCGCGATGATCCCCATGCCGCCGAGCCACTGCGTCAGGCTGCGCCAGAACAGCAGCGCCTCGCCGTGGCTGGCGATATTCGCCATCACGGACGCTCCCGTGGTCGTGAAGCCGCTCATGGTCTCGAAGTAGGCGTCGATCGGCGAGCTGATGTCGCCGCCCTCGATCATGTAGGGGATCGACCCGAGCAGCGCGGCCGCGAGCCAGGTCAGCGCGACGACTGCGAAGGCCTCTCGGACCCCGACGTCGTTCGCCCGGCCGCCGCAGAGGCGCTCGCCGAGATAGCCGACGGCGAATCCGCCGATCAGCGTGAGCGCAAATGGCATCACGGACTCGCCGTAGATCAGCGCCACGACGATCGGTGCGATCAGCGTGAGGCTGAGCCAGCGGACGATGCGGAAGAGCAGGCTGCCCGCGGCACCGAGATCGACGACGCCGCGGGATCGGGGTCGAGCCAGCGCCGTCACAGGGCGTTCTCGAGCGCCGGGACGCGCACGGCCTCGGCGACGATGATGGCGGAATCACCCGCCTGCAGGCTGTCGTCGCCACGGGGGTAGATGACGCGGTCGCCGCGGACGATGGCGCCCACGATCGCGCCCTCCAGCGGTCGCTCGCGGAAGGGGCGTCCGATCAGGGAGCTGCCGTCCCGCACTTCCAGCTCGAGCACCTCGACGCGATCGTTCTCCAGCATCGCGAAGCCACGGGTGCGGGGATCGTGGGTGAAGCGCACGATCTCCTCGGCGACCACGAGACGCTGGTTCAGCGCGTGATCCACGCCAACGCGCTCGAAGATCGGCACCAGGTCCGGGTCGCCGACGACGGCGACGGCGATCGGCACGCCGAGCGACTTCGCCAGCAGGCAGATCAGGAGATCGCGCTCGTCGCGATCCGTGCAGCAGATGACTGCATCGGCGCGACCGACGTGCTCGCGCTCGAGGAAGGCCGAGTCGGTGGCGTCGGCGCAGAAGACGTCGGCGCTCTCGATCTCCTCCGCGCAGAGACGCGCGACGGCGGCGTTGGCATCGATCAGGCGGACCCGGAGTCCCTGCGCGCAGAGGGTGCGGGCGATGGCGCGACCGGTGGCACCGCCGCCGACGACCACGACCTCACGCACGTCATGCACGCCGGCGCGAGCGAGCCGATGCGCCCACTCCCGCGACGCCTCGGGGGACGCGATCAGCACGATGCGGTCACCCTCCTCCACCACGTCGGCCCCGCCGGGAATCGTGATCGCGTCGGCCCGGATCAGCGATGCGATCACGCTCTCATCGGGAATCCTGATGTCGGCAATGCGCTTGCCGACGATGTTCTCCGCCGCGTCGTCATGGATCTCGAACTCGACCATCTCGGCCTTGCCGTCCGCGAACATGCTGGTCTGCAGGGCGCCGGGCAGGCCGATTGCGCGCACGATGGCCTGGGCGATCTCGTTCTCCGACGAGATCATCACGTCCACGGGGAGCTCGCCGTTGCGCCAGGCAGACAGGTACTCGGCGCTCGACGTCCGCACTACGACGCGGCCCTCGCACAGTGCCCGCGCCTGGAGCGCGGCGACGATGTTGATCTCATCGCGATCGGTGGCGACGATCGTCAGATCCGCGCGCTCGATGCCCGCACGGAGGAGCGTCGATCGCGAGGTGCCGTTGCCCGTGATCGTGAGGACGTCGTAGCGGTTGGTGATCGCGGCGAGCAGCTCGCTGTCGAGGTCGACGATCGTCACTTCGTGCTGCCCGTGAAGCGCGGCGGCCACGCTGGTGCCGACGCGACCGGCACCGATCACCAGAATGCGCATGGCTGGATACTAGGGCGTTCGAACACGCGCGGCGCGCTATCCTGTGCCAGCGCAATGCACCGATCACCTTCAGCTACCACCAATGCCTCGCATCCGACGACCCCGGCACCGTGCGGTGTCCCTGTCGGCTCCCGCTGTCATGGAGCCGCGCGTCAGCATGCTCGAGGCGAATGGGCTGCGCTGGATCCAGCTGGAGTCGCCCGGACCCGCTGAGATCGCGTGGCTCGAGGAGGAGTT
>JBPCSK010000169.1:0-3251 GCA_051007275.1 Gaiellales bacterium
TACTAGCCATGTACGCCGCAGGCGGGCATGGGAAGTGCGCACTTGGCACGTACGCCGGGGAACCGGGACAGGGCGGTTCGAACAAGCTGGATCAGCTCAGGGCGTACGCCCTTTTCACGCCCGCCTACCCGAGCAGCGTTCGTAGACCCTCGCGGCACGCGGTCGCGCCGCCCTGAGCGGGATGCCGCACGCGTCCCGTCGCCAGGTCACCGAGGGCGCCCTCGGCGACGCGCCCGACGGCGATCACCTGGGTCGGCCCGAGCAGCTGCACGATGCGCTCGAGGAACGGGTGGCCGAGCGCGACCTCACCGGCCTTCGGCGCGCGGTTGCCGAGCGGCTTGCCCGCCGGGTGGGGGTGGAACGGGACGGTGTTCCAGAGGACGACTTCGTGCTCTGCGTCGAGCTCGTCGAGGACGCCGTGGATGATCGTCGCGGAGCTCTCGGTCCAGCCGCCGTCCTTCAGCGATGACTGGGCGAACGGCGGGCCCCACTGCGCGAGCTGCTTCTCGCTGGTGAAGGCGATGCCGCTGAAGCGTCCGCCGCGCCAGCCCATCGCCTCACCCGCGAGAAGGGCGCGGGGCGCGGGGCGCTGTTCGAGGTAGGCCAGCAGGTTGGCGGCGCGGATCGCCGGAGCGTCGGGAAGGTCGAGCGCGCCCGTGCGATCGCGCAGCGGGTTGACGAGCGTCGCCGGCGTCCGACACGCCGCGACGTCGGCGACGAGTTCCGCCAGGCTCATCGGGTGCGCGAGGCGTGACGCGAGACGCGTGCGCGAGCGGTGACGCTCTGCGGTCGGCGCTCGATCAGGCGTGCTCCGGCGCCGCCGCCACCGCGGGGACCGCGCTTCGGACCGCGCGTCCACGGGCGACGCTCACGCGGGTGGCGATCAGTTCCACCGCCGCCGCTGCCCCCCTCGAGGCTGGCGAGCCAGGCCGCGTCGATCTCGTCCTGCCGCTTGGTGTCGCCCAGCGCCTTCCACATCCCGTGCCAGACGGGAATGATCACGAGCTTCGGCGCGATCGTCGCGCCGATCCAGACGAATAGGATCTCCTGCCAGAGCGTCATGCATCGGCCTTTCGCATGCGCGCATGGTAGCGGTCGACCGCGCTACGTGGCGGTGAGCGTGCCGGTCAGCACGGCCTCGCGGAACTCGCCGATCCGCAGGCGCACGACGACCTTCCACGGACCCGGCTTGGGAATCCGCAACGTGCCGGTCCAGTGCGCCGTGTCCACACGGGTGAGGTCGGCGCCGAGCTTCGTCGCATCGCCCTGAGCGAGGACGAGCGAGGCATCCTTCACGTCAAAGGCGGGCTGCCCGACGCCGTTGGTGACGATGATGTGCACCTCGCTCGGCTTGCCGACCGTGGTGGGATTGATGGCAATCTGCGCCTCGCGGGCGTCGACCTTCTGCACGAGCTCGAAGCCCGATGAGGTGGCGATCGTCGTGGCGGCGCCGGCGGCGCCTGGTGCCTGCGGGGCGAGTCCGGTGAGCGTGCCGGTCAGGGCGATGGCGACGACGATCAGCAGGGCCTCGAGCTGGACGGCGGTAGCGAAGGTCCGAGACGCGCGGCGGGCAATGCCGGCGATCAGCACGGCGGCGAGCACGACGACGACCTTCGCGATCAGGATGCGCCCCCAGGAGCTGTCGACCAGCTCCGTCAGGGAGCTGGTCAGAATCAGAGCGGCGACGGCGCCCGTCGCGACGAGCGCCGCCAGCGCGACGAGCGCGATGCGCGTGAACCGCCGGACCACGCCGCGCAGCAGCGGCGGGCGGGTCTCGGCCGTGGTGGCGCGGAAGACGGCGGGCGCGGTGGCGGCGAGCAGGATCACGCCACCGCCCCAGGCACCGGCGGCGAGCACGTGGACCCAGTCCACGAGCACCGACAGCCACGCGGGGTCCTGCGCTCCGGCATGTCCGGATAGGCCCGGCGTGACCGCGAGCAGCACGGCCGGTACGGCGGCTGCAACCACGTTGCGCGTCGACCCGCTGCGCACGGCGCGGATCGCCAGCGGCCACGCGAGCAGGGCGAGGAGCGCCTGTGCAACCGCGACCTGACCCTGCCGCAGCTCGAGCACTCCCTGCAGATCGATCCCGTCGGACCACGCCTCGAGGGGAATCGTCAGCAGGGCGACGAGGGCAAGCAGCGGCGGCGTGAGCCGGGCGAACCACAGCGCGACGGGTCGGAAGGCGCCGTCGGCGGCCGCGGCGGTGGCGGGGTCGTCGTCGCGGCCGCGTCGCAGCGTCGGGTCCCAGACCAGCGCGACGATCGCGAGCAGCCCGAGCAGCAGGATGATCCCCGCGAAGCGCAGCGCGCGCGAGACCGCGGTGAGCGTGGCGGAGCCGGCGGGGCGCTCCAGGGCCGCTGCGGCCGCATTGGTCGCGCTGGGATCGGTGGCTCCGCCGAGCGACTCTCGCCCCACGGAGAATTGGAAGGCGTTGCTGATGCGGTGGCCATCGGCGGAGATGACGGTCCAGGCGACGGTGCTGGTGCCCTCGGGCAGGCCCGGCTTGAGCGTCTGGCTGAGCGTGCGACCGGACGCTGTCGGGGCGCCGCCGTCGTAGCGCGTGCCGTCCTGGGCGATCACCTGCACCTGCGCGCCCACGGCGTTGATGTCCTCGTTGAAGGTGAGGGTCACCTGCGTCGGTGCCGTCTTGACGATCGTGCCGATCTCCGGTGCGGTGCTGATCAGCGCCGCGTGACCGAGCGCGCTCGCCGGCAGGAGCAGCAGCGCGGCGGCGGTCGCCACCAGCAGCAGACGTCTCGCGATCACCACGTGGGCGCCTTGCCCGCCTGGGATGGCTGCGTCGGCAGGTCCGCCAGCAGCGTCCGCCAGGCGCGGAAGCACGCGCCGGCTGCCAGCGCGACGCCGCCGATGCCCGCGATCACCAGCAGCCGCGTGAGCAGCGTCGGCAGCGGCCCGGGCACGAGGGCGTACGCGAAGGCAGCGCCCGCGAGGCCGACCAGCTGGACGCCGCCGGCGATCAGCGCGACGAGGAGCAGCACGGTCGTGGCGTGGGCGGGCACGGCGCGCAGGCGGTGTCCGAGCCCGAGCCCGATCGCCAGCAGCACGGCAGCGAGTGCGATCGCGACGAGCGCGCCGCGCGTGCCGTCGGGCACGTCGAGCTGCTGCGACACGCCGGTGATCGCCGAGGCCGCGACGGCCATGGTTGTGCCGACGATCGCCGCCGGGGCGATGGGCACGCGGCGCAGCAATCCGACCACGATGCCGACGATCGCGGCGATGCCGAGCAG
>JBPCSK010000170.1:0-6461 GCA_051007275.1 Gaiellales bacterium
AGGCGGTGCTGCTCGTGCCGATCTTCCTCGCGTGGCCGATGCTATCGCCCGTGCCGTGGCTCCCGCTCGACCTGCTCGATCGCATCAACGAGCTGGTGGCGAAGCACGGTCTGACGCTGGCCGATGCGCTCAACCTGGTGCACTCCAAGACGCCGGCGGCGCCGACCGACGGCCCGCTGAAGCGCATCATCGGCAACGCGCTGATGGAGCAGCGGTTCGACACGACGTACCTGTGGTGGGTGGCGATCTCGTTCCTGGTCGGCGCGCTCGTGCCGATCGTGATCATGCCGTTTGCGCTCCGCAAGGTGCAGCTGCCGAAGCCCGTCGGGCATCCGCGGAGCGAGGCGCTGCCGTACACGCTCGCGATCACCGTGCTCACGGCGGTCGCGACGTACTACTTCCTCGACCATCCGAAGCAGAGCGCGGGGTCGTTCCTGATCGCCACGATCCTCGTTCTCACGCAGGTCGACGGTGACATCAAGTGGCGGCTCACGGTCGAGCGCGTGCTCGGCACCCTCGTTGGCGTCGTGCTCTTCATCGTGATCACGAACGCGATCAACGCCACGCACTACACCGAGGTCGTCGGCCTGCCGTTTCCGCTGCGGATGTATGTGGCCGGCCTGATCTTCGGCACGCTCGCGATCATCGCGAAGTTCAGCCCACGGCTCTGGATCTACTACGTGCTGATCGTGCCGGCGGCCGCGGCACTCAACGCGTTCTCGTTCCATCAGGCGGCGGACTTGGGCGAGCAGCGTCTCGTCGACAACCTCGTCGGCGCGGCGCTCGTCATCGCGGCGGCGCTGATCACGCTCGGCGCGAGCCGGGTGGCGCAGAAGGCCGGTATCGGTCCGTCGTCGGGCTCGCCGGTGGACGCGCCAACCGCGTAGCCTCTACCCCGGAGGATCCCGAGGCGGGGTAATCCTCTGGTGCGAAGCGTTTTACTCGGGCTCCCGAACCGCCATAGTGACTCCATGAGTACGCCGAGTCATGGACGGTTGGTCGGGCTTGAGCGCCCACCTGACGACGCGGCGTCCTTGGTGCAGTGGGAGCAGGAGATCCTCGATGCCGCCGTCTACCGGGCGCTCCCGCAATCCTCGGCCGTCGTAGATGCCTGCACCCACCTGCGCCAGGCGATCGTGCTGTGCCTGCTGCCGGCCGGATCAAAGCTGCCGACGGAGCCCGTGCTTGCCGAGCGCCTCGGCGTTGGCGTCGTCACCATGCGCATCGCGCTCGCGACGCTGCGCGAGGAGGGCTTCATCGTCACGACGCGCGGCCGCAAGGGCGGCTCGTGGGTGGTCGACGATGACGCCATCGTGAAGGCCACGGCGCGCGCCACGGCGTACTCCGGAGCCGAGCTGCGCAACACGATCGACATGTTGATCGCCGTGGAGACGCAGGCGGTGGGCCTCGCGGCGCTGCGGGCCACGCCTGACGAGCGACGGGAGATCAGCGCGCTTGGCGCCTACCCACGCGAGCGACTCACGGCCCGAGAGTGGCAGATGTACGCGAACGTGCTCCACCTGCGCATCGCCCACGCCACGCACAATCCCCAGCTGGCGGCGGCCGTGCGCGCGTCGAGGGCGCGGCTGCAGGAGCTGCGCACTGCGGGTGCAGGACGCATCGTCTTCTGCGTTCGCTCCAGCGTCTACCACACGCAGGTCGTCGATCTCATCGTGCGCGGCGAGTCGGACGCTGCTCGCCAGCTGTGCTTCGAGTTCCTGACGGACTGCTGGGAGTGCAATCTGACGGTGATCGAGAGCCGCGCGACGCGCGATGAGCACCTGGTCGATGTCATCGGTGGATGTCTCGGCGCGCGGCGCTACACGGCAGACCCTGGGGAGGGCGTCGGATCCTCGGCGTCCGGTGGGCTTCGTCTGGTCGGTCAGGACGAACAAGTTGATCGTCGTCGCCCATTAGGTGGATCGGGCTGAGCGATGCCCAGCAAGCGGCGCAGGTCCGCGGCCGACCGCCGCAAACCGTACGGAAGCTGGCAGTAGGGTAAGTGCGGATCGAGAGCAGGGAGATGCGGTGGCGCAGAGGCCGGAGATCAGCGTGGTCCGATCTGAGCTCGCGGAGTCCGAGCGGATCTTCCGCCTCCTCGCCGAGACAGCGTCCGACATCGTCTATGCAGTCGGGCCGGACCGGATCGTCACCTGGGTGTCGCCATCCATCGAGCGTGCGCTCGGGTGGCGGCCGGACGAGATCGTGGGCACCGTCATGTCCGCGCTCGTGCATCCAGAGGATCTCGTCTGGTCGGCCGAGCGTCGCGACCGCCTGTACGCCGGCGATCCCGTTGCCGAGGCCGCCGGCGGGTTCATCCTGAGGCTGGCAACGCGGGACGGTGCGTACCACTGGGTCAAGACCACGCTCACCGCGCACCGCGACGGCACCGGTGCCGTCGCGGGCTTCACCGGCGGCATGGTGCTGGTCGATGAGCTGGTGCACGCGCGCATGCGCGTGGCGGAACACGAGGCGCTGCTCGGGCTGATCCTCGACTCGATGGATGAGTCGCACATCCTGATGGAGCCTCAGCGCGACGATCAGGGGAAGATCGTCGACTTCGTGCACGTTCACGCCAATCGCGCAGCGTGCGAGGAGTACGCACGGACGCCCGCCCTGATGCAGGGCATCCTGCTGTCGGAGCTCGAGCCGGGCGTCGAGGGGACGGGTCTCGTCGACATCTATGGGCAGGTGTGCGAGACCGGCGAGCCCGCCACGCTCGAGGCCTTCCACTACAGCAACCCGGTGACCGGAACCGATCGCCACTACGACACGCGTGTCGTCCGGGTCGCCGGCGACCGCCTGAGCGTGACGTGGCGCGACGTGACCGACCAGCATCGGGCGGCGCAACGTCTGGCTCTCTCGGAGCAGCGCTTTCGGCTGCTCGCCGAGCACGCCAACGACGTCATCCAGTTGACCCGCGACGGGCTGCTGGTCTGGGTGTCGCCGTCGCTCGGCAAGGTGCTCGGCTGGTGCGCCGAGGAGTGGCTCCACCGCGGGTTCGACGAGTTCGTCCACCCGGACGACCTTGCGGCGATGGTCGCGTGCCAGGAGCAGGTCGATTCCGGCGAGACCAAGATGATCGACCTGCGGGTGCGCCATCGGGATGGCGCCTACCACTGGGTGCAGGTCAGCGCCAGTCCGTTCTTCGACGCCGACGGCCGGCGGGACGGCATCGTCTCGTCCTTTCGCATCGTCGATGAGCAGGTCGCGGCGCGGGAGGCGCTGGCGCACCAGGCGCGGTACGACGAGCTCACCGGGGTGCTCAAACGGAACGCCGTACTGGAGTACCTCGACGACCTCGACGGCGGCGAGGAGCCGGCCACGGGCTCCATCGCCCTGCTGTTCATCGATCTCGACTCCTTCAAGGCCGTCAATGATTCACGGGGCCACGCCGCCGGCGACCTGCTGCTGCGCGCAATCGCGCAGCGGCTCGAGGGCGGGGTGCGCACGCAGGACGTCGTCGCACGCCTTGGCGGTGACGAGTTCCTCGTGGTGCTGCAGGACATCGACGAACCCTCCGAAGCCGTGGACATTGCCGATCACCTCCGCCGCGTGTGCGCCCAGCCCGTGGCCACTCCCGCCGGGGCGGTTGCCACCACCCTCAGCGTCGGCGTGGTCGTGCGCCGAGCGAGCGAGAGCAGCGACGCGCTGATCATGCGCGCGGATCAGGCGATGTACGCGGCGAAGCGCACCGGACGCGACCAGACCGTCGTCGACTCGTCCGGCTGACGGCACCGATCGAGCGGCGCCGGACGAGCGACGCGATCAGCGTCGCAGGCACCTCACCCTACGGGAGCCGCGATCGCCGGCTGCGGCACGTCGAGCGCCTCGACGCTGCGCACCAGCGCGGCCAGCTGCTCCGTGTCCGGCGCGGCCTCCTGCACCTGCCCAACGTGCTCAGCCACGCGGCGGCCGCTCTTCCACAGCCCGCCGCGCGCGACATCCTCGCGCTCGCCGCGGTGCTCGAACCACGCGTAGCGGAATGCCAGCGATGGATGCTCCTCGCTGAGCCTCGCGACCTCGCGATCGGCAGCGCCGTCGGTGGCGAAGGCGAAGACCGCCTCGGCCTCCTCCATGTGCGTGCTGCCCGACGTCGGCTCCTCGCCGGGCCTCATCGTCACCCACGCGCCCGCTCGGGAGCGATGGCGCCGCTCCTGATACGCGACGGGCAGGTGGCGGGAGCCGAGGATCAGCATCGTCTGCCCGTCCTCGACGGCCTTGGCGGTGGTCAGAAATGCGTCCACATCCGCGGTCGCACCGGTGGCGGAGAGATGGTTGCGGACGTTGTGGTCGCCCTCCAGCACCATGTGCGCGAAGGCGCGCACTCGTTCGATCAGCGAATCGTTCTCGGACATCGCGCACTCCATGTGTCGGGAGCTCCAACGTGCCACGTGCCACCCGTCCCCGGTACGTGCCTCCTGCGCCCGCCGGTGCGCTCGACTGCGGACGTGGGGCGGGTGTTCCCGCAGCGCATCTCGCGGCGGGCCGCCACCCGTACGATTGCGGTCGTGAGCAAGGCGAAGCAGATGGCCTACGGCGAGCAGCCGACCTGGGACCCGGTTCGGCCGAGGTTCACGGTCGCGCACGTCGCGGCGCACTGGATCATCTCGGCGCTGTCCCTGTACCTCGCGGTGTGGATGCTCCCCGGCATCCGTCTCGACGGGCCGCAGGGCGCGTTCCTCGTGGTCGCCTTCGTCGCGATCCTCAACGCGCTGCTGGCGCCGCTCGTGGCCGCCATCCGGCTGCCGTTCTCGGTGGCGCTCGGGTTCATCATCAGCCTCCTGCTCAGCGCCGTGCTGATCCAGGCCGCGGCGACGGCGTTCCCCGGGTACCTGCACTCCGACAACTTCGGCTGGTCGTTCGCAACCGCGTTCCTCTCCTCGGCCGTCGGCGTCGTGATCGCCGTGGTGGTGGGCGTCAACGACGACGACCTGTACACCCTGCGGCTGTCGCAGCGCATCGCGCGCCGCCAGGGCGGGGCGGAGCGCACCGACGTGCCCGGCATCGTCCTGCTCGAGATCGACGGGCTCGCCCTGCCCGTGCTGCAGCGCGCGATCCGCGACGGCAACGTGCCCAACATGGCGCGCTGGCTCGCGGACGGGTCGCATGTCCTCACGGAGTGGGAGACCGACCTGTCGTCGCAGACCGGTGCCAGCCAGGCGGGCATCCTGCTCGGCTCCAACGACGACATGCCGGCCTTCCGCTGGGTGGAGAAGGAGACCGGTCGCCTGATGACGTCCTCGGCGCCCGCCGACTGCGCCGAGATCGAGCGTCGTCACCTGTCCGACCGCGGCCTGCTGCGCGACGGCGGTGCGAGCCGCGGCAATCTCCTGTCGGGCGGCGCCGAGCACTGCATCCTCACCGTCAGCCGCATGGACGCCGAGACGAAGGCGAACCCCGGCTATCGCGCGTTCTTCGCCAACGCGACGAACGCCGTGCAGACGCTGATCCTGTTCCTCTGGGAGGTCGGTCTCGAGCTCGTCGCCGCGAGCCGGCAGCGGCGCCGCAAGGTCGTTCCGCGAGGACACCGCGGCGGGATCTATCCGCTGATGCGCGGCGCGCTCTGCGTCGTGGTGCGCGACCTCATCGTTTTCAGCGTCCTGCAGGACATGATGAAGGGGCGTCCGATCATGTACGCGACGTTCTCGAGCTACGACGAGGTGGCGCACCATTCCGGCCTCGAGCGAGCCGACACGCTCGATGCGCTGCGCAAGCTCGACGTCGCGTTCGGGCGAATCGAGAAGGCCCGTCGCTACGCGCCGCGGCCGTACGAGCTCGTGGTGCTGTCCGACCATGGGCAGACCCAGGGCTCGACGTTCAAGCAGCGCAACGGGTACGGGCTGGACGACCTCGTCCAGCGCAACCTCGCGGCCGGAGCCGTCGCCGACATGGCGAGTGGCGACGAGAACGCCACGGCCGTCACGCGGGCGCTCGACGAGGCGACCGGCCATGACACCAAGCGCAAGAAGAACGATGTCAGCGGCGAGGATGCGGTCGTGCTCGGGTCGGGCAACCTCGGACTCATCTACCTCATGCACGAGAAGCGCCGGCTCACCCGCGAGGAGATCGATGCGCGTCACCCGGATCTCATCCCCGCGCTGACGAGCCACCCGCATGTCGGCTGGGTGCTCGTGCGCTCCGAGGCGGAGGGGGCGGTGGTTCTCGGCGGCAAGGGCCGGCACATCCTCTCGACCGGGCGGATCGAGGGCGAGGATCCTCTGGCCGGGTTCTCACCGAACGCACCCGCGCATCTTCTACGCACCGACGGCTTCACCAACGTCGGCGACCTGATGGTCGGCAGCTTCTTCGACCCGGTGCTCGAGCAGGGCTGCGCGTTCGAGGAGCTGATCTCCTTCCACGGCGGGCTCGGCGGGCCCCAGACCCAGCCGTTCGTGCTCTACCCGGCCGCCTTCCCGCCGCCGCCCGACCCGCTCATCGGGGCGGCCGCGGTGCACGAG
>JBPCSK010000171.1:0-1368 GCA_051007275.1 Gaiellales bacterium
GGATGGGCCGATGCTCGGAGCGCCAGTGCCGAAGCTGATGGTCTGCAGCGCGCTGGCATCGCGGAAGGCTGCTGCGCCGACGTTCGGCGAGCTGGTACCGAAGTCGACACTCAACAGGTACCGGGTGTCGCGAAACGCCTGAGCCTCGATCGTCGTCACCGTACTCGGAATCGAGAGGGAGACTAAAGAGGTACCCTCGAAAGCGGATTCGCCAATTGTCAGGAGACCCACAGGAAGCGTCACGGCAGAGACGCGTGGACCCCTGAACGCCCAAGCGTCGATCGCCGTGACGGGAAAGCCGCCGAGGGTGGCGGGGATGGTGATGCTTTCCGCGCATGGCGTCGGCGAACAGCCGGTGACCGTGGCTTTCGATGAAGAGACGCTGTAGGAGAAACCGCCCTCAGCCGCCGCAACAGCCGTCGGCGGCTGTGCAAGCCCAGCACCCAGCAGGGCGAGCACGCCGAGACCGAGCACCATCGAACCGAGAAGTGGGAGTCGCAGGCGATGCATGCGAAGATCATAGCGTAATCCGATTCTTCGTGTATAGTTACAATCTTCGGATTGCGGGAGCCCGGCCCGCGTCGCTATCGTTGAGCTGCGCCAGCGAGCACCTATTGCCCTCTCCTCCGCCCCCCAAGAGCCGTCAGAGCGCCTACCTCGCCCGGCGTCGGATCGCCCTTCTCCGATCTGCGCAGCAGGTCCTCGCCACGTCGGGTCCGCACGCCACGATCGACGAGTTCGCGGCGGTTGCAGGTGTCTCGATCGCGACGCTGTACAAGCACTTCGGCTCGAAGGACGGCCTCGTGGCCGCGGCACTGCTTGACACGCAGGCGGGGTGGGAGGCGTGGATGAACGCCACCGTCTCTGCGGTCGACGACGAGCTCGAGCAGCTCGTCCTGTCGTTCCGTCTGCTGCTCCGGATCGGGCAGACGCATCCGCAGACCGCGCAGATCCTGGCGCGTGCGCTCGCGGCCGGGCCTGTCGATCTCGGCCTGTTCAATGCCGATGTCGTCCGCCGGGTCATGGGCCTCGTGGCCGCGGGCAGGATCACCGTCGAGCATGTCGAGCTGCGTCTGCAGCAGGTCCTCGCCGGCCTGCTGGCCGAGGTCGCCCGGCAGATGGCATCCCGCCAGCCGAACCCGGCCGAGGGCGATGTCGCCGTTGAGATCGCGATTTCGCTGCTCGGCATCACGCCGGCCAAGGCGCGCAAGCTGGCACACGGCAAGCTGCCCCCGCTGGCTCCCGCTCTGGCCTAGCTCCTGCGCTCAGCCGGTAACGGCGCTGGGCTTGATGCCCGTCGCCACGGAAGGGGCCGACGCCACGATTCGGTCGAGCGTGACGGCTCTCGTGGAAGCCAGCGGTGCGCCG
>JBPCSK010000172.1:0-2442 GCA_051007275.1 Gaiellales bacterium
GTCAACACCGGGGGGGGGCCGGGCCCCACGGGCCGTAAACCCCGGGGGTTGTACCCCTCGCCTCTGTTGATCAACCGCGCCGCGAGAGACATCGTTTGCTCAAGGCGCTGGAACAAGGCGACGCGATGGCCTCGAGGTGAATCGGCCCTTTCGGACCGAGCCACCTCGAGGCCTTCGCGTCGTCAAGCGCAAGCCACCTCGAGGCCTTCGCGTATTCAAGCGCAAGCAACCTCGAGGCACTGCCCCCGTCAGACCTGCGTTCCACGCGCTGTGCGTAGGCGATCAAGCGCCGCCTGGAACTCGTCCGGCAGCGGTGACGTCACCTCGATGCGCTCGCCGGTGACCGGGTGATCGAAGGCGAGGCGATGCGCGTGGAGCGCCTGGTGCTGCAGGCCCAGCGTGTCGCTCGACGAGGGTCCGTACACGGGATCGCCGACGACGGGATGTCCGATCGCGGCGAAGTGCACGCGAATCTGGTGCGTGCGCCCCGTCTCGAGGTGGACGGCCTCGAGCGTGTGCTCGGGGAAGGTCTCGAGCAGCTCGAAGTGCGTCACGGCGGGCCGCGCGCCGATGCCGTCGACGGCGCGGCGCGTGCGGTTGACGGGATCGCGACCGATCGGCGCCTCGATGCGACCGGAGATGCTCGGCGGGCGGCCGTGGACGAGGGCCACGTACTCGCGCTCGATCTCGCGCTTGCGCTTCAGCTTCTGCAGAGCTTCGAGCGTCTCCGCGTCGCGCGCCACCACGAGCAGTCCCGACGTCTCCTTGTCGAGGCGATGGACGATGCCCGGACGATCGTCCTCGCCACCACCCGCCAGGCCGCGCGCCGCCAGCACGCTCGCCAGCGACGGACCGGGCGAGCCGGGCGCGGCGTGCGTGACGAGCCCGATTGGCTTGTCCACCACGACGAGGTGGTCGTCTTCGAACAGGATCGTGGGCTCGAGGACCTCAGGCACCTCCTCGACGATCGCTTCGGGCTCAGGCTGGTCGATCGCGACGACCTGCCCGCGCTGGACGCGCGTGCTGCGTGACTTCGACTCGCCGTCAACGGTGACGTTGCCGTCATCGACCAGCCGCTGGGCCGCCGAACGCGACAGCCCGGGCACCGCCTCGTGGACGAGCTGGTCGAGCCGCGCACCCGCGTGCTCGGCGTCGACGATGACCTCGATCATGCGCGTTGCTGGCGCTCGCCGGACAGCAGCGTGATCAGCAGCAGGACCACGCCGACCGTGATCGCCGTGTCCGCGAGGTTGAAGACCGGAAAGTGCGACAGCTGCAGGAAGTCGGTCACGTGCCCCTGCTTGAGACGGTCGAAGAGATTCGACGCGGCGCCGCCCGCGAGCAGCCCGATCGACACGGGCAGGAGCGGCGAGCGACCGCCGGAGCGTCCGAAGTAGATGAGCATCCACGCGATCGCGACGATCGATAGCGCGATCACGATGATCTGGTTGTCGCGGAACTGCCCGAAGGCGATGCCCGTGTTCCACGTGTTCGTGAAGTGGAAGAACGGCAGCACCTCAGTGGGATCGTTCGGCGAGAACGAGTCACGCGCGATCTTCTTCGTCACCTGGTCGGCGGCGACCGTCACGAGGAAGATCACCGCGAACGCGGTCCAGTAGAGCGCGTCGGCGGGCTGGCGAAGCGGCCTGGTCGGATCGGCCGCGGGGGTCGGCGGCAGCGCCGACATGTGGCTAGCGCCGCTCCGACTTGCTCTGGCACTCGATGCAGCGCGCGCTCGCCGGCAGCGCCTCGAGGCGCTTGTCGGGAATCGGCTGGCCGCAGTCGACGCAGCTGCCGTAGGTGCCGTCGGTGATGCGCTTGAGCGCCTCATCGACCTCGTCGAGGCTCGACTGGAGATCCTCCTCCATGCCCTCGTCGAGCTCGTTCGTGAGCGTCTCGACCGCGTCGTCGGAACCCGCGCCGAGGCGCTCGGCACTGTCGCGGCCGGGATCGACGAGCTCTCCCCGGAGCAGTGCGAGGTCGCGGAGCAGGCGCTCGCGCTCAGCGGTGAGTACGGTCGTGGCGGTTGCAGCGTCCATGCCCGAACCGTAGCGCCGTGCACGAGGCACGGCGGCGCTCAGTGGAGGGTGATCTCCTCGCGGAAGAGCTCGTGCTCCTCCGTGCGCTCGTTCAGCTCGTCAGCCGCGTCGATCTCGTCGAGCACGGCCTCGGCCGTCTGCAGGAAGGCGCGGTAGCGTGCCTGCAGCTCGCGCCCCTTCTGCTCGATGCCCTGCGTGTCGCGCCAGACGGCCGCGCGCTGGTGATGCGCCTCGCCCAGGATCTCGCGCGCTTCCTGCTCGGCCTCGCGGATGATCTGGGCGGCCTCCTTGCGGGCCGCCTCCTTCTGATCCGCGGCGTTCTTCTCGGCGCTCACGAGCGTGCGACGGAGGAGATCCTCCATCTCGCGCACGCGCCGCACCTCGGCCTGCATCTCCTCAAGCT
>JBPCSK010000173.1:0-4675 GCA_051007275.1 Gaiellales bacterium
GTCGATCGAGGAGCTGTCCGATGCCTCCGAGGTCTCGGTCGCGGACATCGAGTACATTCGCCGCTCGGCCCAGGCCCCGATCTCGCTCGAGAAGCCCGTCGGTGAGGAGGACGAGTCGACCTTCGGCGACTTCATCCAGGACACCGTCGGTCCGCGTCCCGACGAGGCCGCCGAGATCGTGCTGCAGCGCGAGGCGCTGCAGAGCATCCTCGGCATGCTCTCGGATCGCGAGCGCCGCGTCCTCGAGCTGCGCTACGGCCTCGACGGCCACGATCCGCGCACGCTCGACGAGGTCGGTCGGGCGTTCAACGTCACGCGTGAGCGCATCCGCCAGATCGAGAACCAGAGCCTGCGCAAGCTGCAGGCGATGGCGGCGGCACAGGGGATGAAGGCGGCGTAGCGCGCCCGCCGGGCTCAGTCCCGGCGCAGGAGCAGGACGGCGGGCAGGCAGGCGAGGCTGATCAGCGCCAGCACGAGGTCGGCGTGCTGCACCGCATCGGCGATCGCCGGCACCCCCGTGTGGATGTCCTTGGCCGCCGAGAGCGCGTCCTGCCCGACGCGGCCGACGACGATCGCACCCGCCGCGGCGATGCCGATGCCGCCGCCGATGCTGCGTGCCAGCGGCACGGATGCCGTGGCGCGGCCCGCGCCGCCGGGGCGCTCGGCGGAGGCGCTGAGGAGCGCGACGGGGCTCTGGATGCCCATGCCGAAGGCGGCGATCACGATGCCGATGGCGATCGTGGCGCCGCCGAGCAGCGGCGTGGCCATCACGAGCACCCCGACGACGGTGAGCGAGCCAGCGAGCAGCATCTGGCGGCGATGCGTGAGAGGCAGGCGCGAGCTGACGAACGAGCCGCTCGCCCAGGCGCCGGTGGTGGCCACGAGCGGCAGCGCGGCGACGAGGATCGGCCAGCCGAGTCCGATCTGCAGGCCGAGCGGCACCATGCCGTCCGCGCCGGTGAAGGCGATGCCGGCCGTGCCGCACAGGATCGCGATGCCGCGCCCGGCGCGGGTACGCGGGAAGACCGGCTCCTCGGCGCGCCACTCCTGGAGGACGAAGGCGATCGCGGGCACGATCGCGAACCGCGGATCGATCAGCAGTGCGGCGACGGTGCCGCCGAGCAGCAGCGGGCCGAGCGGGTGGATGCGGGCGTGCGGGTCGGCGGGCTTGATCGAGGGGTCGCGCAGCCCGCGGTACCCGGCGTAGGCGACGACGCCGGTCATCGCCACGGGCCCGAGGAACGCCGCGCGCCACGACAGCGCGTCGGTGAGCACCGCGCCCAGCACGGGGCCGGCCAGCGCCGCCAGCGCCCAGACGGAGTTGCTGAGCGCGTACGCGGGTTTCTGCAGATGCTTCGGGATGCGCTGGACGACGACCGAGAGCGGCACGGCGAGCAGGAACCCGGCGGCGAAGCCCTGCAGGAGGCGCAGGCCGGCGATCGCCTCCATGCTCGGTGCGAAGGGCGCGCAGACGCCGGCGACGGCGAACAGCGCGCAGCCGAACACCAGTGAGTGCCACGCGCCGAAGCGGTCGATCACCGCGCCGCTGATCGGCAGTCCGATCGCCAGCGCCGCGGCGTAGCAGCCGACGACGAGGGCGTAGCGGTCGAGGCCGCTGAGATCGCGCGCCGCGCTCGGCAGTGCCGTGGCCACGAGCAGGACGTCGGAGGCGGCCACGAACGAGGCGCCGCCGGCAGCGGCGAGGAGCCAGCGACGCTCAGGTACGAGGAGCTCCCGGTACGCCGGGAACAGGCTCACCAGGGCGGGCGCCCGTGCACCCAGCGACCGCCCACCATCGTGGCGACGACCTCGATCGAGCCCAGCTCGTCAGCCGGCGTGTCGAAGGGGTCGCGGTCGAGGACGACGAGGTCGGCGAACGAGCCGGGGGAGAGGCGACCGAGGCGGCGCTCGAGGCCGATGATCGCCGACGGCGTGGTGGTCATCGCGGTCAGGGCGTCAGCGACCGGCACCGCATGTCCCGCCTCGAGCGGTGCGTTGACGGCGGCGGCGAGCGTGCCGATCGGGTCGATCGGCGAGATCGGCGCGTCGGTGCCGAAGACGAGCGTGGCGCCAGCGTCGCGCAGCGACCGCCAGGCATATGCGCTGGAGCAGCGATCGCCCCACGCGGCCGTCGCGGTCGCGCGGTCCTCCGCAGCGTGCACCGGCTGCATGGAGGTGACCACGCCGAGCTCGCCGAAGCGCGCCAGGTCGTCGGGATGCACGAGCTGCGCGTGCTCGATGCGCGGCGGGCGGCCGTGGACCGCGGCGAGATCGTGCCAGTCGTCGCGCGTCTGCTCAAGGGCGTCGAGCGCGGAGCGCACGGCCGCATCGCCGATGGCGTGCATCGCGACGGGCAGGCCGGCATGAGCCGAGCGGCGGATCACCTCGGCGAGCGCTGCGGTGGACAGCAGCTCCATACCGGTGCCGCCGTCGTCGTACGGCGCGAGCATGTGCGCCGTGCGCGCTCCGACGGTGCCGTCGAGAAAGGCCTTGACTGCACCGATGCGCACGTGTTCGGAGCCGAAGCCCGAGACGAGCTCGAGCTGCTCGATCGCGTCGAGGTGCTCCGACGGCAGCGCGCTCGACACGCGCAGCGACACGCGCTCCTGCGCGTCGAGCTCCTGCCAGGTGGAGCGGCCGCCGTGGCGCTCGAAATCGTGGATGCCGGTCAGTCCGAGCCGATGAGCCTCCTGCTGGCCGAGCGAGACGGCGCGCTGGCGCTCGGCGCGCGTCGGTTCGGGCAGCGGCGTCGCCCACGCCGCGTCCTCGCGGCGGATTGCCTCGCCGCCGACCTGCGCGAGCGCGGCGGTGCTGAGCCAGAGCGCGTGGCGGTCGCGTGCCCAGACGGCGGCCGGGCGACCCTGCGTGGCCGCGTCGAGCGCAGCGGCGGGATCCGCGACCTCGGCGAGCATCGCCTCGGTCCACCCCGCGGCGATCAGCCAGGTGCCGTCCGTGCCGGACGTGCGATCGGCCGCGGCCTGGGCGGCGATCTGCTCGAGCGCGATCGCGGCCGTCGGCGCGGCGCGAACGTCGACGCGCAGGCGATCCAGCGCCCAGGAGAGGAAGTGGACGTGCGCGTCGACGAAGCCCGGGACGACGGTGCGCCCGCCGAGGTCGATGCGCTCGTTGGAGACCTCGAGGTGTCGCCCTCCCACGCCTCGACGCCGCGCGTGACGCGACCTCGATCATCGATCGGCAGGGCGCGAACCCGGGGGAGGGCCGGATCGGCCGTATGGATGGTGCCGCCCTCGATGATCACGAGGGGAGCGTAGCGCCCGTCGGGTAGCGTTCCGGCATGACCCTCCTGCCCGCCGAGATCGAACGTCGCATCGTCACCTTCCAGCAGGCGCTTCGAGCAGCCGAGATCGACTGCGCGATGCTGATCGAGGCAAGCGGTCTCGTGTACCTCACGGGGGTCATGGCCGACGCGCATCTGCTCGTACCCGCCGCGGGTGATCCGATCCTGCTGGTCCGCCGCAGCCTCGAGCGCGTGCAGGCCGAATCACCGATCGAGGACGTGCGCCCGTTCCGGTCCTTCAAGGAGCTGCCGCCACTGCTCGCCGAGTTCGGCGCCCGGCGCGTGGGGCTGGAGCTCGACGTCCTGCCTGCTGCGCGCTACCTGCGCTACCGCGAGCTGCTGCCCGAGCTGGAGCTGGTCGATGCGAGCGACGTGCTGGCCGGGGTACGCGCCGTCAAGAGCACGTGGGAGATCAAGATGATCGGCAAGGCCGCCGAGCAGGTTGCCGCGGCCTTCGCGGCCGCGCCTGCGCTCGTCGCGGAGCAGCCGACCGACCGCGCGATCCAGATCGAGCTCGAGCACCTGATGCGCCGCGCCGGTCACCAGGGCCCGCTGCGCTTCCGCGGGCTCAACGGGCAGATGTTCTATGGCGCGGTGCTGGCGGGACCCGATGGCGCGATCGCCCCGTGGGCCGATACGCCGCTTGGTGGTCCCGGCCCGAGCGCCGCAGTCGGCAAGGGGCCGGGCGGCTGGGAGATTCGTGACGGCGATGCTGTCACCGTCGACCTCGTCGGCGGCTGGGAGGGCTATCTCGCGGACGCCACGCGGACGTTCTTCCGCGGGACGCCAAATCCGCAGCTGGTCGAGGCGCTGGCGGTCTGCGAGTCGATCCTGTCTGACCTCGAGGAGCTGATGCGCCCGGGCGTGCCCGCCGAGGAGCTCTACCTGCGCGGGCTCGAGCTGGCGACCGAGGCGGGGTTCGGTGACAACTGGATGGGGCATGGTCCGGGGCGCGTGCGCTTCGTCGGCCATGGCGTCGGGCTTGAGATCAACGAGCGTCCGTTCCTCGCCCAGGGCTTCGCCGCCCCGCTCGCGTTCGGCAACGTGATCGCGGTCGAGCCGAAGCTGGTCTTCCCGGGACTCGGTGCCGTCGGCGTCGAGAACACGTACGTCGTGGACCGGGAGGGGGCGGTGCGGTTGACGTGACGACGCGAAGGCCTTGAGGTGGCTCGGTCCGCATGGACCGATTCACCTCAAGGCCATCGCGTCGCCGGGTTCCGAGACCCGCGAGAGCCGCTGCCACTGCTGGCGCGGTTGATCCCGCCGTCAGCCCCGCTCCATCTCATCCAGCGCCCGATCGCGCTGCGCGTCAACCCCCGCACGTCCGACGTCCACGCCCGCCGGCACCTCGACCGTCAGCTCCGTCTCGCGCTCGAT
>JBPCSK010000174.1:0-2287 GCA_051007275.1 Gaiellales bacterium
AGGTGCCCACGCGCCGCGCCCGCACGCTGGCGGTCCGCTGGCTGGTCACGTTCGCCCGTCAGCGCCGCGAGCGCGGCTCGGACGAGCGCCTAGCCGCCGAGATCCTCGACGCGACGAATCAGCAGGGCGGCGCGTTCAAGCGCAAGGACGACATCTACCGAATGGCGCAGGCGAACAAGGCCTTCGCGCACTACCGCTGGTAACGCATATGAGCACCGTCATCGAGACACAGACCGAGTCCGCCGCCCCGCGCGCTGATCAGCTGGACCTGTACCGGAACATCGGCATCATGGCCCACATCGACGCGGGCAAGACCACCGTCACGGAGCGCATCCTCTTCTACACGGGCCGCACGCACAAGCTGGGCGAGGTCCATGAGGGTGGCGCGACGATGGACTGGATGGTCCAGGAGCAGGAGCGCGGCATCACGATCACCTCGGCGGCCACGACGGCGCTGTGGAGCGGTCATCGCATCAACATCATCGATACACCCGGGCACGTGGACTTCACCGTCGAGGTGGAGCGCTCGCTGCGCGTCCTCGATGGCGCCGTCGCCGTGTTCGACTCGGTCGCCGGCGTCCAGCCGCAGTCCGAGACGGTGTGGCGCCAGGCCGACAAGTACGCCGTGCCGCGCATCGCGTTCGTCAACAAGATGGACCGCATCGGTGCCGACTTCGATTACGTCCGCTCCACGATCGTCGACCGCCTCGGCGCCAACCCGGTGCCGATCCAGATCCCGATCGGTGCCGAGGACAACTTCCAGGGCATCGTCGATCTCGTCCGCATGAAGGCCATCACCTTCGACCAGGACGAGAAGGGCCTGTCCTGGTCCGAGTCCGACCCCGAGGGGGACCTGCTGGCCGAGGCCGAGCTGGCCCGCCACACGCTGATCGAGGCCGTGGCGGACCACAACGAGGACATCATGATGGCGTTCCTCGAGGACCAGCCGATCGACAACGCCGCCCTCGTGGCCGCGATCCGCGCGGCCACGCTCGACCTGTCGATCACGCCGCTGCTCTGTGGCACCGCGTTCAAGAACAAGGGCGTCCAGCAGATGCTCGACGCCGTGATCGCGTACCTGCCGAGCCCCCTCGACGTTCCCCCGGTCGAGGGCACCGTGCCCCGCACGGGCGAGACCGAGACGCGCGAGGCCACGCTGACCGCGCCGTTCTCCGCCCTCGCCTTCAAGGTGATGAGCGATCCGTTCGTCGGCAAGCTCACGTACTTCCGCGTCTACTCGGGCCAGCTCAACGCCGGCTCCGCCGTCTACAACGCGTCGACGGACAAGAAGGAGCGCGTCGGCCGCATCCTGCAGATGCACGCCAACCATCGCGAGGAGCGCGACGAGATCGGCGCCGGCGAGATCGCCGCAGGCGTTGGCCTCAAGGCCACCACCACGGGTGACACGCTGTGCGACGAGAAGCAGCCGATCCTGCTCGAGTCCATCATCTTCCCCGAGCCGGTCATCGAGGTGGCCGTCGAGCCGAAGACGAAGGCCGACCAGGACAAGCTCGCCAACGCCCTCCAGCGCCTCTCCGAGGAGGACCCGACCTTCCGCGTCAAGACCGACGAGGAGACGGGTCAGACGCTGATCGCCGGCATGGGCGAGCTGCACCTCGAGATCATCGTTGACCGCCTGATGCTCGAGTTCTCCGTCGACGCCAACGTCGGCAAGCCGCAGGTGGCCTACCGCGAGACGATCCGCAAGGCCGTCCCGAAGATCCAGGGCAAGTTCGTCCGCCAGTCCGGTGGTCGTGGCCAGTACGGCGACGTCTGGCTCCGCGTTGAGCCGACCGAGCCGGGCGAGGGCTTCTCGTTCGTCTCCGAGATCGTCGGCGGCGTCGTGCCCAAGGAGTACCACAAGGCCGTCGGCGAGGGAGCCAAGGAGGCACTCGATTCGGGTGTCATCGCCGGCTTCCCCGTCGTCGACGTCAAGGTCGCCCTGATCGACGGCAGCTACCACGACGTCGACTCGTCCGAGATGGCGTTCAAGATCGCCGGCTCGATGGCGCTCAAGGAGGGCCTCCGCAGGGGCGACTCCGCGCTGCTCGAGCCGATCTTCGCCGTCGAGGTCGTCACGCCCGAGGAGTACATGGGCGACGTCATCGGCGACCTCAACAGCCGTCGTGGCCGCGTCGAGGGCATGGAGCCCCGCGGCAACGCCCAGGTTGTCACCGCTCGCGTCCCGCTGGCCGAGATGTTCGGCTACGCGACCGACGTCCGCTCCCTCTCGCAGGGTCGCGCGACGTACACCATGCAGTTCCTCCGCTACGAGGAAGTGCCCAAG
>JBPCSK010000175.1:0-7919 GCA_051007275.1 Gaiellales bacterium
GTCACCAGCGGCATCATCACGCGCGGCTCGAACGCCCGCGTCATCCGCGATGGCGTGATCACCTGGGACGGCGAGATCGACACGATCCGCCACCTCAAGGACGAGGTCAAGGAGATCAAGGAGGGCTTCGAGTGCGGCATCGTGCTCAAGGGCTTCTCAGACCTCGAGGAGGGCGACATCCTCGAGGGGTACGTCTCCAAGTCCGTCGAGCGCACGGAGCTCTAGGCTCGGCACATGGCGCGGGAGTTCGAGCTCGCAGATCTCGGCGGGGGCGCGCATCGCATCACCATGCCGCTGCCGTGGGCGCTCGATCACACCCACTGCTACGCGCTCGAGGCTCCCGAGGGCTGGACGATCATCGACACCGGACTCGGCACGCCCGGGACGGTACGCCGCTGGACCGAGGCGCTGGAGCTGCTCGGTAACCCGTCTATCCATCGCATCGTCGTCACGCACTACCACCCGGATCACATCGGCTGCGGCGGCCTGCTCGCCGACCTCGTCGAGCCGAAGGAGATCGTGCAGGGACGGCTCGATGCCGCACTGAGCCGCAACGCGTGGCTCGACATGGACATCGAGGGCGTCTACGACCACATGTTCGGCAACGGCATGTCGGCCGAGATGGCGCGCGAGGCTGCGGATGACGAGGGCAACTCGCCCGTCACGATCCCCGATCCGACGCACCTCGTCGACGAGGGCGACATCGTCCGCGTCGGCAACGAGGACTTCCGCATCCTCCATCTGCCCGGCCATGCCGACGGCCACATCGCGCTCCATGGCCTCGCGTCCGACCGCCTGTTCGGCGGCGACGTGATCCTCGCGACGATCAGCCCGAACGTCGGCCGGTGGGAGGACACCGAGTTCGATCCGCTCGGACGCTACTTCGAGACGCTCGAGCGTCTCGCGGAGCTGTCGCCCGCGATCGTGCATGGCGGGCACCGCCAGCCGGTCGAGGATGTCGCCGGCCGAGCACGGGAGATCCGCACCATGCACGACGAGCGCCTGCTGATCGCCCACGGCGCGCTGCGCAGCGGCGCTGTCTCGGCGATGGACGTCGCCACGGTGATCTGGCCGAACGGCCACGGCATGCACGAGCGCCGCTTCGCGCTCGTCGAATCGCTCGCGCACCTCGAGCGACTCGTCGCCGACGGCCGCGCAACGGTCTCGGACGACGGATACCGCTTCGCGGCGGTGTAGACGACGGGAACACCTCGAGGTGGCTCGGTCGGGAACGACCGATTCACCTCGAGGTGATCCCGTCGCCTTGGTGGATCAACGTCGCCAGTAGCGGCAGCGGCTGCCGAGCACCCTCCAATTTGGCGACGCGATGACCTTGAGGTGAATCGGCCCTTTCGGACCGAGCCACCTCAAGGCCTTCGCGTCGTCGACGCGACTCAGTCGAGGACAGCACCGCGCGAGGCGGGGCCGACCAGCTTGGCGTACTTGTGCAGCGCGCCGCGCGTGTACTTCGGGGTGGGGCGCTGGTACTTCTTGCGACGCTCCTCGAGCACGCTCTCGTCGACCTCGAGGTCGAGGCGCAGCTCGGCGACGTTGATGTTGATGATGTCGCCCTCCTCCATCAGGCCGATCGGGCCGCCCTCGACGCTTTCGGGGCAGACGTGGCCGATGCAGAAGCCGCGCGTGGCGCCGCTGAAGCGCCCGTCGGTGATGAGCGCGACCGTCTCGCCGAGGCCCGCGCCCATCACGGCACCGGTCACGCCGAGCATCTCGCGCATGCCGGGACCGCCAATCGGTCCCTCGTCGCGGATGACGATGACGTCGCCGTCGTTGATGCGCCCCTCGACGACTGCGTCCATCGCGGCCTCCTCGCCCGAGAACACGCGGGCGGGGCCGCGGAACTCGCGGATGCCGGTCGAGGCGACCTTGACGACGCCGCCCTCGGGCGCGGCGGTGCCGCGCAGGACGAGCAGGCCGCCGTCGGAGTGGACGGGCTGCGAGAAGGGATGCACGATCGTGCCATCGGCGTTCGGGGCGTCGGCCAGGGCCTCGGCCATGGTCTGGCCGGTGACGGTGAGCGCATCACCGTGCAGGTGCCCGGCGTCGAGCAGCTCCTTGAGGATCACGGGGATGCCGCCGACCTTGTCGAGGTCGGCCATCACGTACTGGCCGCCCGGCTTGAGGTCGGCGATATGCGGGGTGCGGGCCGCGAGGCGGTTGAAGTCGTCGAGCGTGAGGTCGACGCCGCACTCGTGGGCGATCGCGAGCAGGTGCAGCACGGCATTGGTCGAGCCGCCACCGGCGTTGACCGCCATGATCGCGTTCTCGAACGCCTGCTTCGTCATGATGCGGCGCGGTGTGAGCTCCTGCTCGACGGCCTGCACCGCGATCTGGCCTGCCTTCTGCGACCACTCGAGGCGGCGCGCGTGGGTGGCGGGGGCGGAGGAGGAGCCGATCGGCGCCATGCCGATGGCCTCGCCGATCGTCGCCATCGTGTTGGCGGTGAACATGCCGCCGCACGACCCGGCACCCGGGCAGGCCTCCTTCTCGAGCTCGAGCAGGTCGGCCTCGCTCATCGTGCCGCGAGCGACGGCGCCGACGGCCTCGAAGACGTCCTGGATGTTGACGTCCTTGCCGCGGAACTTGCCGGGCATGATCGTGCCGCCGTAGAGGAAGCAGCCCGGCAGGTTCAGGCGGGCCATGCCCATCAGCATGCCGGGGAGGCTCTTGTCGCAGCCGGCGATCGTGACGGCGCCGTCGAAGCGCTCGGCGTGCATCACGAGCTCGTAGGCGTCGGCGATGTTCTCGCGCGAGACGAGCGAGGCGCGCATGCCCTCGTGACCCATGGCGATACCGTCGGAGACGGCGATGGTGTTGAAGATCAGCGCGACCGCGCCGGCGTCCTGGACGCCCTTCTGCGCCTCGACGGCGAGCTTGTCGAGGTGGTAGTTGCACGGCGTGACCTGGTTCCACGACGTCGCAACCGCCATCTGCGGCTTGGAGAAGTCCTCGTCGGTCAGGCCGACGGCACGGAGCATCGCGCGCGCGGGGGCGCGGCGGAAGCCCTTGGTGATCTCGTCGGAGGGGCGCTGGTTGTTGCTCATGGCGGCATCGTAATGGGTTCCGCAGAACCTACGCCGCCAGCGCATCTCCCGGGTGCTCGGCGAGGACGGCGAGCACCGCAGCGGCGTGTCGCTCGAGGAATGCCGGCCCGACGCCGGGCAGCAGGCTGAGGGCGTCGGGCGTGGTTGGGCGCGTGGCCGCGATCGCGTGGAGCGTGGCGTCCTTCCCGATCACATACGCCGGCACGCCGGCCTCCTTGGCCGCGGCGCTGCGCCATGCCTTGAGCGCGATCAAGAGGTCTTCGGGCACGTCGTCGGGGATCGGCGGAGCGGCCGACTTGCGCTTCGCGCGGGTGCGCGTGGCGGCGGTCTCGGGGAGGATCTCGATCGGGCTGCACACGTCGCAGCAGCGCCCGTCGGCAACCGGGTCCTGCTGATCGCCGAAGTAGCGGAGGAGCGTCAGCCGACGGCACGCATCGCCCGCAGCGAAGGCCTGTGCGGCATCGAGGCGATCCCAGCGGCCGCCGTCGATGCGCCGGGCGCGCAGGCGCACCTCCTCGGCGCGATCGGCGCCGAGCCTACGCAGCTTGACCCGCCCGCGCCACAGCTGGCTCGAGCCGGGGAGCAGCTCGGCGGCGCCGACGGCCTCTGCCGATGCGAGCCACGCCCGGGCGTCGTCCTCGAAGGCGTCGAGCATGCGCGCGAGCTCCGACGGATTGACGGAGAACTCGCCGGTGTCCTGATCCGCGAGGTGCGCCAGCGCGGCGAGGACGCGATTGACCTCGTCGGCGCCGAAGTGCGCGCGACGGATGAGCGCGCCGAGGATGCCCCGATCGCCGCTCGAGTGCAGCAGCACGCAGCGCGACGGCAGTCCGTCCCGACCGGCGCGACCCGACTCCTGCGAGTACGCCTCGAGCGACTGCGGCAGGCCCCAGTGCCACACCTGTCGGATATCGGCCTTGTCGACGCCCATACCGAAGGCGGTGGTGGCGACGATGATCCCGTCTGCGGATTCCATGAAGCGATCCTGGCGTCGCTGGCGCTCGCCGCGCTCGAGCCCTGCGTGATACGCCTGCGCGGGCATCCCCACCGCCGCGAGCTCCTCGGCCACCATCTCGCTGTCCTTGCGCGTGCGCACGTAGACGATGGCGGGGCGCGTGTCTGGATCGCGGAGGCCGTCTTCGAGCAGCTGCAGCCGACGCGCCTTGCCGCTCGCCTCGATCGCGTCGAACGTGAGGTTGGGGCGGTCGAAGCCCGTGTGCACCTCGACGGGGTCCTGCAGGGCGAGGCGGCGGATGATGTCGATGCCGGTGGCGGTCGTGGCGGTTGCGGTCAGCGCCATCACGGCCGTCGGCTGGATCTGCTCCCGCACCTGCGCGAGGCGACCGTAGTCGGGGCGGAAGTCGTGGCCCCATTCCGAGAGGCAGTGCGCCTCGTCCACGACGAGAAGGTCGACGTGCGCCTCGGCGAGTGCGGCGGCGAAGCGCGCGTTGGCGAAGCGCTCTGGCGCCACGTACAGCAGCCGCACGGCCGGACCATCGTCGAGCAGGCTGCCGCCGTCGCCGCGGAGCGATTGCAGGATCGCCTCGACGTCGTCGCTGCTGGTGTCGCTCGACAGCGCCGCGACATCGGTGCGTCCCAGCTTGCGGAGCGCCTCGATCTGGTCGCGCATGAGGGCGAGCAGCGGGGAGACGACGATCGTCAAGCGCAGGGCGCCGAGCGCCGGCAGCTGGTAGCAGAGCGACTTGCCCGAGCCCGTGGGCATCACGACGAGCGCGTCGCGACCATCCAGCGCGGCCTGCACCGCCTGCTCCTGGCCGGGTCGGAAGGCATCGTGCCCGAAGACCTCGCGCAGGAGCTGATGCGGGTCGCCGGTCACGTACCGCAGTCTACGAACCGCGTCCGCGCGCATTCACCACGGTTCGTGCGGCGTTTCAGACACGTGACAATCTGGGCCCGGCCCCACAATGACCCAAATTCGATCATTCTGGGGCCGGGCCCAAACTGATCGTCAGACGAGGATGCAGGCGGCGCGGTGGCCGTAGGCCCCCGCGGGACGCAGGGCGGGGTCTTCAGCGGCGCAGGCCGCCGTGGCGACGGGGCAGCGCGGATGGAAGCGGCAGCCGGGGGGGACGTCGACGGGGTTCGGCGTCTCGCCCTGCAGGATCTCCGGCTGCATCGTCTGCGCCGGGTCGGGCTGCGGGACGACGGAGACGAGCGCCTTGGTGTACGGGTGCTGCGGGTTGCGGATCACCTCATGCGCCGGACCCTCCTCGACGATGCGGCCCAGGTACATCACGCAGATGCGGTCGGCATAGTGCGCGGCAGTCGAGAGGTCGTGCGTGATCATCAGGATGCCGAGGCCGCCGCGGCGGAGGTCGTCGAGCAGCCCGAGGATGCCGGCGCGCACCGACACGTCGAGCATCGAGACCGGCTCGTCGGCCAGGAGCATGGTCGGCTCGAGGGCGAGCGCGGCGGCGATCGAGACGCGCTGGCGCTGACCGCCCGACAGCTCGTGCGGGTAGCGGTTCATGTACAGGTCGGCGGGGATGAGGCCCGCGCGCTCCATGGCGCCGCGCACGCGCTCGTCGCGCTCGCCGATGCCGTGGATCTCGAGGGGCTCGGCGACGATGTCCTTCACGCGGAAGCGCGGGTCGAGCGACTCGTACGGATCCTGGAAGATGATCTGCAGCTCGCGGCGCACGGGGCGCATCTCGCGCTGCGTGGCGGTCGTGATGTCGCGGTCGCGGAAGCGGATCGTCCCGCTGGTGGCCGGCACCATGCGCATCGCCGTCTGGGCCGTGGTCGTCTTGCCGCAGCCGGACTCGCCGACGAGGGCCACGAACTCGCCGGCGGCGACGGATAGCGACACGCCGTCGACGGCACGGACGGTCTGCTTGCGCCCCTGCCTGAACTGCACGACGAGATCCTCGATGGTGAGCAGCGTCTCGCTCATGCGGAGGCCTCCACGAAGCAGGAGCCGCTGTGGCCGGGCTCGGCGGTGCGCAGCGGCGGGTAGCTGAGCGCGCAGGCGTCGATCGCCGAGTCGCAGCGGGGGCGGAACGGGCAGCCCGTGATCGGCTCGTCGAGACGTGGCGGCGACCCTGGGATCGAGACGACGTCGCGCTCGGCCAGCAGGTCCGGCGTGGCGCCGAACAGCATGCGCGTGTAGGGGTGCAGCGGGTGGTGGTACAGCTCGCGGGTGGTTCCGAGCTCCGTGATGTGTCCCGCGTACATGACGGCCGCGCGCTGGCAGATCTGCGAGACGAGCGGCAGGTCGTGCGTGACCATGATCATCGCGAGACCCAGCTCGTCGGTGAGGCGCACCAGCAGCTCGAGGATCTGCGCCTGCACCATCACGTCGAGCGCGGTGGTCGGCTCATCCGCGAGCAGCACCTTCGGCTCGCAGGCCAGCGCCATCGCGATCGCGGCGCGCTGCCGCATCCCGCCGGAGAACTCGTGCGGATAGCGATCCTGGCGCTCGCCGGCGATGCCGACCAGCTCGAGGAGCTCGGCGGTGCGCGCCCGGGCAGCCTTACCCTTCGCGAGTCCTGCAGCCTCGATCGGCTCCTGGATCTGCGAGCCGACGGTCTTGACCGGATCGAACGCGTTCATCGCGCCCTGGAACACCATCGCGATGTCCCGCCAGCGGTGCGGCCGCATCGTCGCGTCCCCGCCCGCGAGGATGTCCTCGCCGTCGAGCACGATGCGCCCCGCCGCGCTGGCGTTCGGCGGCAGGAGCCCCATCATCGCGAGGATCGCCGTGGTCTTGCCGCAGCCCGACTCGCCGACGAGCCCCATGCGCTCACCGCGCTCGAGATCGAACGAGACCCCCTGCACGGCGTGCAGCTCCTGGTCGGCGGGCAGGTCGAACCAGACGTGGAGATCCTCGACGGTGAGCACGCTCACGCGCGATCCTCCTTGTCCGGCAGGGGGCGCAGGCGGAAGTGGCGGCGCGACAGGTGGCTGACCTTGAGGCGCGGGTTGAGCGAGTCCTCAACGGCGGTGCCGAGCATGTTGAACGCCATGATCACGAGCGCGACGGCGATGCCCGGCGGCACGATGGCCCACCAGGCGCCGTACGAGATCGCGCTGCGCGAGAACGCGTTCTCGATCATCTTGCCCCAGCTGGTCACGCTCGGGTCGCCGAGGCCGAGAAACGAGATCGCCGTCTCGAGGAAGATCGCGAGCGCCACCATCAGCACGGTCTGCGCGAGCAGTAGCGGCATGATCTGCGGGATCACGTGCTTGAAGATGATGCGCGTGTGCGACGCGCCAAGTGCCTGCGCGCGCTTCACGTACGCGCGCTCGCGCACGACCTTCACCTGCGAGCGGATCAGGCGCGCCATGAACGTCCAGTAGATGAGCCCGATGATCAGGATGATGTTGCGGAGGCTGCGGCCCCAGATGGAGGCGATCACGATCATCAGCACCAGATCCGGGATCACGAGGAAGTAGTCGGTCATGCGCATCAGCGCGTTGTCGATCCTGCCGCCGAAGTAGCCGGCGACGATGCCGATCGTGCCGCCGACGAGCATGGCGACCACGGCGCCGGCGAAGCCGACGATCAGCGTGACGCGCGCGCCGTAGATGAGCAGCGACAGCATGTCGATGCCGCCGTCGTCGAGGCCGAGCGGATGCGCCCCCGACGGGGTGCCGAACAGGGGGCCGACCTGCTCGCGCTCGCCGTACGGCGCGAAGTAGGGACCAAACAGCGCGATGAAGACGAAAGCGAGCAGGATGATCGCGCCGACGACGGCCTGCGGGTGGTGGCGCAGGAAGGACAGCGCGGCGCGGACGCGCGACGGCGGGCGCACGACATCGGGCAGGGCGGCCTGGGGCGGGTCGACGAAGCTCACTCGGTCACCCGCGGGTCGAGCTTGAAGTAGAGGAGGTCGG
>JBPCSK010000176.1:0-1579 GCA_051007275.1 Gaiellales bacterium
CCGCCGAACCAGACGGGGATCGGCCGCTGGATCGGCAGCGGCGCGATGCCCGCCCCGGTGATGCGATCGTGGTCGCCCTCGAACGTGACGGACCGCTCGGTCCAGAGCCGGCGCAGGAGCGGCACCTGCTCATCGAGGCGCTTGCCGCGCTGGCGGAAGTCCTCGCCGAGCGCCTCGTACTCGACCGCGTTCCAGCCCACTGCAACGCCGAGGCGGAAGCGCCCCTCCGTCAGCAGGTCGATCTCGGCGGCCTGCTTGGCGACGAGCGCGGTCTGGCGCTGCGGCAGGATGATGATCGACGTGACGAGCTCGAGCCGCGTGACGGCCGCCAGGTAGCCAAACAGCACGAACGGCTCGTGAAACGCCGAGTCGATGTCGTACCAGCCGTCCCAGCCGGCGTGCACCTCCGGGTCCGCGCCGACGACGTGGTCGTAGGCGAGCAGGTGCGCGAAACCCTGCTCCTCGGCGGTGACGGCGTAGCGGCGCACGTCGGCCACGCGCGGTCCGATCTCGGTCTGCGGGAAGACGACGCCGATCTGCATGGCGGGACGGTACCGAATCGCCCGGGCGTTCAGCGCCGCGCGCTCGCCTACTCGGCGTCGTCGTCGGGCACGTCGAGCAGCGCGCTCGCGTCGGACGCGCCTGCGCGGACGAGCAGCTCGCGGATGGTCGCCTTGATCTGCTTGTCGGGCGAGAATCCGAAGGCCTTCCAGAGCGGGCCGTATGGCTTGCGTCCGGCCACCCACATCGCCGCACCCGTGGTGCCAAAGCCGATGATCGAGATCCAGTACGCGAACTCGCTATTGAGCTTGATCATCGCGGCGATGCGGGCACTCGAGACGCGCCGCGGCGGGTTGTTCGTCATCAGGGCGTAGAGCCCGGAGCCGAGCGTCGTCACGTTCGTGCGGCTGAGGGTGCTGAGCGCGTCAACGAAGTCCTCGGGCGCACCGGCATCGTTGGGGCCTGCAGCGAGCATGGGAAAGTCGATCACCGCGGCGACGCCGGGGTTCTCCTTGGTCCACTGGATCGTCGCGAGCACCCAGTTCTCGACGGCCGCGCCAGCGGACTGCGCACGCTCGAACGCCTCGGTCTGCGCGTTGACGTGCTGCTCATACCCGCGCAGGGCGGCGCGCCAGATCAGCTCGGCCGGGGACGAGAAGTAGTAGTTCATCAGGCTCGGCGCGATGCCGAGCTCGAGGCAGATGGACCGCAGCTCTACCCCACGCGGCCCGCTTCGGGCAAGGTGCCGCACGGCCACGTCGACGATGCGATCGGGGGTGTCGTTGGCGGGTGTGCGGAGTGGTCGGGCCATGCGTGCTCGCGCGGAAACGCTCTGCGATCGTAGCGCCGACGCATGCTCGGGGCCCGCGCAATCCCTGAACGATATTTCAGGACGATGCAGAAACGAGCGTCGCTCGCCACAGCGCTGTACCGATGCGCATGGCGAAGCTGCGCGACTAGAACCGCTGCGTATCGGTCAGCGTGATGACGATGCTCGTGCTCGACGGCGCCGTGAAGGTGATGCTGTCGGTGCCGGAGTCCCAGCCGGGCGCCCACGTCGCGGGCGTCCCACCCGAGC
>JBPCSK010000177.1:0-3068 GCA_051007275.1 Gaiellales bacterium
TCGAGAGCGGCGCGGCATTCGTGTTGGCGGTCTTGTCCGGGCAGATCCAGGCCTCGCTGGCGAAGGCGAGCTGCGTCGTCGCGGGGGCCACGGTCCACGGCAGCGGCAGGTAGGACACGGGCGCGCCGGCGTAGATGGCCGAGGTCGCGGTCGGAGCGCCGGCGGAGACTGGGTTGATGGGGTAGATCGCGGTCTCGACCCACTTCATGCCGGTGACGGTGGCGTTGCCCTTCTGCAGCGGTGCGGACTCCTGGATCGCGAGGTACTTGCCAACCTGCCCTAGGGGCACGGCGAGCTTCACGAGCTGGCCCTCGCGCACGTTGCGCGTGCCGATCTGCACGCAGGTCGCGGTGCCGTTCGTGTTGTCGGCGCGCACGGCGGGGGAGATCGACTTCGACGTCGTCTCGCAGGCGAACGTGGTGAGCATCGGCTGGCCGATCACGTTCTGCCCCGGGATGTGGATGTCCTCGACCTTCACGGTCGTGGCCTTGCCGCCCTGGGCGTACATCGTCGCGCCGTAGAGGACGCCGGTCTTCCACAGGTTGCCGCTGGCGAGCGGTTGCAGCGTGACGCCGCCGGTCAGCTTGGCGGTCGACTGGGCGCCCGCGATGGGCGAGAGCGCGGCGAGGAGGGCGAGGGCGGTGATGACGATGGGGAGTCGGCGCATGGGCGCAGGGTACTCCCCGGTGGCGACGTCAGTGCAGGATCGACTTCAGCACCACGAGCAGCAGACCGAGGGCCACGTTGATCCCCACGTCGACGGCGGTCTGGCGACGCGAGAGGCCCGCGGCACGCGCGATCACGAGGCCCCAGGCAACGAGGCCGACGAAGCAGATTGCGATCCCGATCTGCGTCGCGAGCGAGGTGCTGATGATGCCGAACACGGCGAGGAGCAGCGGCGCCGCCGGCGAAAGGCTGGCCTGGACCAGCGGCCACTCCTCCTTCAGCGCCGCGCGGACTCTGTGGCGATCGACGTGCTCGCCCTGGCGCACGACACGCCGCATGACCGAGACGTGGGCGTGTGCGAGCCAGAAGACGATGCCGGTGGTGATCACGCTCAGGAAGACCACGCCGGGACCGCCGGCTGCGGCGATCAGGATGGATGCGGCGAGTATCGTGCCGTAGATCGCGCTCGCGGCGTCGCCGCCTCGCGATGCGCCCGTCAGCGACCAGCGGAGCAGCACGGAGTTCTTCGCGACATCGTCGAGGTCGAGCGGCTCGCCGGGCATCGAATTCGGATCGCGCATCGAGTCGAGCGTACCGGTGCGCCTACGAGGAACGCTGCGGCGCGCAGCAGCCGGGCGCGGGCTCGGCCTGGCCGCCCTCGACGAGCGTCACGCCGGCAGGCACGTCGGGGCTCCATGCGCAGCGGAAGCCCTGGTGCCCGGTCGAGCTCTCGGCGGTGTTGCCCGTGCGCGCCGACACGCGATAGCGGTCGCAGTACGAGCGGTGGCAGAGGAACGAGCCGCCGCGGATCGCCATCACATCGTCGCTGGCCGCCGGGTTGAAGCGGTCGCGCGTCCACTCCCAGACGTTGCCGCTGGTGTTGTAGAGGCCGTAGCCGTTGGGCTCGAAGGCGTCGACGGGGCAGGTGCCGATGTAGCCATCCTCGCCCGTGTCGAGCTCGGGGAACTCGCCCTGCCAGGTGTTGCACCGGAACTCGCCGCCGGGCGCGAGCTCCATGCCCCACGGGTAGCGCTGCTGCACGAGCCCCCCGCGCGCCGCGACCTCCCATTCGGCCTCGCTCGGCAGGCGCAGTCCGGCCCACGTGCAGTACGCGAGCGCGTCGAGGACGGCAACGTGGACGACGGGGTGGTCCATGCGGCCGGCGAGGTTCGAGTCGGGGCCTTCGGGATGTCGCCACTGCGCGCCATCGACCTTGCGCCACCAAGGCGCGGCGGCGGCGGCCTGCGTCAGCTGGAAATCGTCGGGGAGGAAGTTGACGAACACGAACGACCAGCCCCACTGCTCGGCGACCGTCACCCACTCGGTGTCATCGACGAAGTCGGCGAATCGCTCGTTCGTCACGGCATGCGCGTCCATCCAGAATGGCGCCACCTCGATCTCACGAACCGGCCCCTCCCAGTCGCCCTCGCGGGCGCGCTCGTCATCGTTGCCCACGAGATAGCGGCCGCTGGGGATCGGCATCAGCTGTGCGCCGTGGTCGGTGGGCGGGGTGGGAGCAGGCATGCGGGTCAGCGCCGGGCGGTGGCGGCATCGCCATCATACGGGGGCGATGAACCTCTCCTACCGCCAGCGCGTGCTCGTGATGTTCGTGCTGCTCGCCGTCTTCATGGCGGGCATCGCGATCTCGAACACGGTCAACCAGTACCTCGGCATCGGCATCTGCGCCGTGGCGTTCGTGCTGACGGCGCTGGTCGTCCTCGGGCTCAACCGCGCCCGTTAGGCGAGGGCGAGGGACTCGGCCGCCGCGCGCGTCATCTCGCGCCAGGCGCTGGCTGATACGCCGCTCGGGCGGGCTTCCGCCAGGATTCGCCGAATCGCTGCGCGTCCGGTGATCGTCGCGTCGCCGGACTCGGCGACGACGACGCGATCATGGGTGCTGATCAGCGTCAATGCGGTGCCGAGCTGGTCGATGGTCAGGCCGAGCGCCTCGACGTCGGCATGGCGGTAGCCGCACACGTCGACCGCGGGCTCGCTCTGCAGGTGGGTCCGCCAGATGCGGTGCACGCCGTCGTGCCACTCGTGCTCGAACGCGACTTCGTCGGCAGCGTTTTGCACGAACCGCATGACGGCGGAGCAGTCCATGATCGCGAGGCCGACGCGCTGGCCCTCGAGGTCCTTCGCGACGTTCGCCACCTCGCGCTCCAGGGCGACGAGAATGTCCTGCGGCTCCAGATGGCTGTCGGCGTAGGGGAACGTGCCGAGCGCCCAGGTGCAGATCGTGGCGCGTCCCGCTGGCGCGATCTCGGCGTGGCGCGGGTCGGCGATGTAGATCCAGTGGTCCACGTCGGCGCCAAATGCGTCGTCGACGGTCGCGAAGAGCGGTCCGGTCTCGTCGACGCAGTAGAGGAGCACGTGGGGAGCGGCAGCGGGCGAGCGGGAGC
>JBPCSK010000178.1:0-2658 GCA_051007275.1 Gaiellales bacterium
GATGTAGCCCGTCCGTCTGGAGATCACCGGCGGCTCACAGCTCGGCGACCAGGATCTCGTTTGCCCGCGTGTGCTTGAAGCGCTGGCGCTCCACGACGGCGACGCACGCGATCGTCAGCGCGATGCCGAGCGCCTGCACCGGCGCGAGCGTCTGGCCGAGCACGAACCACGCGAGCAGCGGCGCGACGATCGGCTCGGTCATGCCGGCCATGCTGCCCGCGCCTGCGCCAAGCCGGGAGAACCCGAGAATGATCAGCAGGTAGGGCACGATGCTGCCGAGCACGATCGCGAAGAGCACGGCTGCTCCGACGGGGATCGACACGTTGAGCCGCCCATCGAGATGCGTATCCGTACTCAGCAAGTCGAATGGCAGACGCCAGAACGGCACGATCGGCAGCCACATCACCGCGGCGGCGAACATCCCCGCTCCGGTGCGCGCGAGCGCTGGCAGCGTGACGGGCTGGCGGCTGCCGAGGATGGCCTGCCCCGCAAAGGAAAACGCGGTGAGCACCGCAAACACCACCCCGATGAGGGAGATCGCACCGATCCCCCCGGCTCCGCCCACCACGGCGACCGCGACGCCGCCGACGGCGAGGCACATCGCGATGTAGGCCACCACCGGCAGCCGCTCGGCATGGAACACGCGCTGGTATGCGGCGACGAGGAGCGGGCCGGTGTAGACGATCACGAGGGCAATCGCGATGTCCATGCGCGAAATCGCCTGATAGTAGAACGCCTGCGCGAGCACGATCCCAACCAGCGCGAAGAGGACCACGGGCACGATGTCGCGACGCGTGATCCGTCGGATGCTGATGAGAACGAATGGCAGAAGCAGCAGCGCGGCTCCGTAGGAGCGGAAGGCCGCCAGCTCCAGCGGCGCGACGCCCCCATCGAACGCCGCCTTGCTCATGACGCCCGTGCAGGCGAAGAGCGCGGAACCGCCGATCACCAGGAGGTAGCCAGTGCGCCGGGAGATCACGCCGCGCATCGTGCCTGACTCCGACCCGTATCGCGCTACGGGTCGGTCAGAGCTCAACCGGCGCTTCGGCCGTGGTCACCCGGTCGGCGCGGATCCTTGCCTGCTCGACGACCACGATCGCACCAACGGCGATCGCGATGCCTGCGCACTGGAGCGGCGTGAGCGTCTGATTCAGCAGTGACCACGCGACGCCCGCAGCGAGCACGGGCTCGGCCATGCCGACGACGCTGGAAGCTCCAGGTCCCACGATGCTCGTGCCTTCGATCCACGTGACGAACACGCCAACCGACCCGATCACCACCGCGAAGGCGATCGCCGCCCACAGGGGCATGCTGAAGCCGAGCCCCCCGGGGAACGTCGCGGTCGTGCCCAGAAGATCGAAGGGCAGCGTCCACGGCGGCACGATCACGCTGAAGGCGATCGCCGCCGCGACCATGCAGGCGGCCGTGCGTGCGAGCGGCGGAATCGCCGTCGGCAGCCGCGACGCCTGGATCACGGACACGCCGTACGCGACCATGGAGATCAGCGCGAAGACGAATCCATACAGCGACATCGCGCCGATGCCGCCCCCGCCGGCGATCGCGAGGACGACGCCGCCGACGGCGATCACGATCGCGCCATACGCGTACGACGGAAGGCGGAGGCCGAGATGGAGCCGCTCATACAGGGTGACGAACACCGGCGCCGTGAAGACGATGACCAGCACGAGTGCCACGTCGGCGTGCTTGAACGCGATGAACGCGGTGCCCTGGCCCGCCACGAGGCCGATCACGCCGAACAGCGCGATCGGCAGCAGATGCGCGCGACGGATCACGCGTCGCTGCGGCACGAGGAAGACAAGCAGGATGAGCGCGCCGCCGTAGATGCGCGTCGCCGACAGCTGGAGCGGCTCGACGCCGGTGTCGATGATCAGCCGCGCGAAGACGACGTTGAAGGCCGCGAACGCGGCGGACGCGGCGACGAGGATGTATCCGAGCACGGTATGACGCGCATGCGGGGATGCGGGCGGAGCGGACACGCGGGCACCGTACCTCGGGTCTTCCCATATGCGCCTACGAGCCGGTCGTCCGCGCGATCGGTACCCTCTCCCCATGAGCAACGAGAAGACCCTGTTCCTCGAGGACCTGCCCGTCGGCACCGTTCTCACGTCGTCGGCGCGCACGATCAGCGCGCAGGACATCAGCGACTACTGCGACCTGTCCGGCGATCACAACCCGCTGCACAAGGACGACGAGTGGGTGCGCGCCAACACGCCGTTCGAGCAGCGCATCGCGCACGGACTGCTGGTCCTCGGCGCCTCCTCCGGCACGCCGTGCCCCGAGATGGACGCGCTGCTGATCGTTGCCTACCTATCCGAGTCGCGGAACTTCAAGGCGCCGACGTACCCCGGCGAGTCGATCGTCACCGAGTGGAAGGTGATCGAGAACCGCGAGTCGAAGTCGAAGCCCGACCAGGGGCTCGTGAAGTTCGCCGTCACCTGCACCAAGCAGGACGGCACCGTCGTGCAGGACGGCGAGGATCTGCTGCTGGTGGCGAAGCGGCCGTGACGACGCGAAGGCCTTGAGGTGGCTCGGTCCGAAAGGACCGATTCACCTCGAGGTCATCGTGTCGCCTGCATTGATCAGGCTCGACCAACCGGTACCGCTCTCCCGACGCCGATCAAGTGAGGCGACGGCAAA
>JBPCSK010000179.1:0-5071 GCA_051007275.1 Gaiellales bacterium
GTGAGGGCGGCGGCGTGGACGTCGTCCTCGAGGTCCGCGAACGGTGTCAGCGTGCGGCCGCCGCGCTCGACGAAGAGGGCGGCGGCGCCGTCGACGAGGACGACGTGCGCGCCGGCGGAGCGGGCCGGACGGCCGCCCAGCGGCTCGGGCCAGGGCAGGGCGGCACCGTACGGCTGGGCCGGATCGGCGGCGGCCAGAACGAGCGTCTCGCTCTCCACCTCGGTGCGCGCCTCGCGCAGGCGCTCGAGCGCGCCGGGCAGTGCGAACTGCGCGCCGCCGAGGCCCTCGACGAAGTAGCCGCGCCGCGCTGCGCCCAGCGTCTCGAGCACGGCGAGCTCGGGATAGACGCCGGAGAAGCCACCGGTCAGGCCCTCGGCCTTGACGCCGGGACGGGTCACGACGCCGTAGCGATCGAGCAGGATCTCGGCCTGGGCGCGTGCACGATCGGCCTCCGTCGCGCCGTGGAAGAGCGGCGCGGCGAGCGACCAGCGGCCGCCTGCGGGTGGCGTGGGGGTGGCGCCGCGCCGACGGGACAGCCGACGACCGCCGCGTCCGCGCTCGGGTGGGCGCACGGATGACAGCGAGCGCGCGGCGGGCACGCGGCGGGAGGAGCTGCGCAGCGGCGCGTAGCGGTCGTTCGTCGCCTCGCCGGCCCAGACCAGCTGCCAGAGCGCAACCATCAGCTCGGTGGGGTCGAGCTCGGTTGCCGTCGCGAGCTCGTCGAGGAAGCACGCGCCCTGCGTCAGCCGCTCGCGGACGCGATCGACGGCGTCGCCGTCGGCTGGCACGCCGCGCGGCGGCGGCCCGAGCAGCGGCGCGTCCTCGCGGATGTAGAACGCGACGCGGCCCTCGCCAGCCCCTGCCCAGATGATCTCGCCGCTGGTCGAGAGCGCGTCGAGCTGCTCGGGACGGTAGCCCGGCACGCGGCGCGGCAGGACATCGGTCTCGAGGATCGCCACGGGCAGCACGAGGCCCTGCAGCGTCGCGATGGTGTCGCGCAGGCGCTCGCCCGCGCCGCCGCCGCCCTCGTCGATGCGCTGCCAGCGCGGCAGGAAGCGGGCCAGGGCCGGGCCTGGAACGGCCTCGATCTCGGAGCGCAGCACCGCGAGCGTGGCGCGGCGAATGCGACGCAGCACCTCGCTGTCGCACCACTCGAGGCCGGAGCCGCCGGGCAGCAGCCCGCCCTGGACGACGGCGCCGTCGGCGGCGAGCCGCTCGAGCTCGTCGAGCACGCGGCGCTCGGGGACGCCGAGCCGCGTGGCGACGGCTGCGGCGGTGAAGGGACCATGGGTGCGCGCGTAGCGGCGGACGATGCCGTGCAGCGCGTCCGGGACGGGCTCGAGGAAGACGGCGGGCAGTCCGGGCTCGGGCAGCGCTCCGACGCCATCGCGGTAGCGACCGGCGTCCTCGGCGCAGATCGCGCGCTCCTCGCCGGCAACGCGGAGGATCGTCGCGCGGCGGTCGCGGACGAGCGCGGCGACGGTCTCGGCGTCGTCGATCTCCGCGGGCGTCAGATCGCCGACGCGTCGCAGCAGATCGTGGAGCGCATCCGGCGTGTCGGCGTAGCGGCGCCGCAGGTCGCTCTCGACCTGGGCGATCGCTTCGGCGTCGAGCAGGTCGCGCAGATCCTCCTGGCCGAGCAGCTCGCGCAGCAGATCGCGGTCGAGCGACAGCGCCTGGGCGCGCAGCTCGGCCGGCGGCGCGTCGCCCTCGTACATGTACTGCGCGACGTAGTCGAACAGGAGCGATGCGGCGAACGGCGACCCGGTCGGCGTCTCCACCTCGGCGAGCTCGAGCGTGCGGTTGCCGATGCCGCCGAGGAGCTCCCTGAGGCTCGCGACGTCGAAGACGTCCTGCAGGCACTCGCGGTAGGTCTCGAGCACGATCGGGAACGCGCCGTACCGCGTGGCCACGCCCTGCAGGGCCTGGGCCTTGAGGCGCTGCTGCCAGAGCGGCGTGCGCTGACCGGGGCGGCGGCGCGGGATCAGCAGGGCGCGCGCCGCGTTCTCCCGGAAGCGCGCGGCGAACAGCGCAGAGCCGGCGAGCTCGCCGACCACGATGTCCTCGACCTCCTCGGGGTCGAGGACCACGACGTCGGCGGGCGGCGGGTCGTCGGAGTCGGGCAGGTGCACGATGATCCCGTCGTCGGACCAGAGCGCCTGGGCGTCGATGCCGTGCTCGGTGCGGAGCCGCGCGCCGATCGCAAGAGCCCACGGCGCGTGGACGCGCGCGCCGAACGGCGTCAGCACGCAGAGGCGCCAGTCGCCGATCTCGTCGCGGAAGCGCTCGACGACGATCGTGCGGTCGGTCGGCAGCACGCCCGTCGCCTCACGCTGCTCGCGCAGGTAGTCGAGCAGGTTGTCGGCCGCGCGCTCGTCGAGGTGGTGCTCCGTGCGCAGGCGCTTGCGTGCGGCGTCGGCGCGCATGCCGCCGAGCTCGCGGGTGAAGGCGCCGAGCGCGCGGCCGAGCTCGATCGTCCGACCAGCGCCCTCGCCGCGCCTGAAGGGGATCTGCCCCGGTCGGCCGGGGGCGGGGGAGACGAGCACGCGGTCGCGGGTGATGCGCTCGATGCGCCAGCTCGACGCGCCCAGCTGGAACATCTGGCCGGCGCGCGCCACCTAGACCAACTCCTCGTCGAGCTCGCCGACGCGTCCGCCGCCGTCGGCGAGGTGCACGCCGTAGAGGCCGCGGTCGGGGATCGTGCCGGCGTTGGCGACCGCGAGCGCGCGCGTGCCGTCGCGCCCCTGCAGCACGTCGCCGAAGCGATCCCACGTGATGCGCGGCCGCAGTTCGGCGAACTCGTCCGACGGGTACCGGCCGGAGAGCATGTCGAGGACGCCCTCGAGCTGGGCGCGCGGCAGGTCGCGATACGGTGCGGCCCGCTTGACGAGCGCCTCGAGGTCGTTGACGGTCCAGTCCTCGCCGGAGCACATGGAGACGATCTGCTGGGCGAGCACGTCGAGCGGATTCTGCGGGACGCGGATGTCCTCGACGGCGCCCTCGTACATGCGCTGCACGACGACGGCGCTCTCGACGAGGTCGCCGCGGTGCTTGGGGAAGATGCGGCCGCGGCTCGTGGCGTTGACGGTGTGGCCCGCACGGCCGATGCGCTGCAGCCCGCGCGCCACGCTGCGCGGCGACTCGACCTGGATCACGAGGTCGATCGAGCCCATGTCGATGCCGAGCTCGAGCGACGAGGTCGCGACCAGGCACGGCAGCTGCCCGCTCTTGAGCAGCTCCTCGACCTCGCTTCGCGTCTCCCGCGCCAGCGAGCCGTGGTGGGCGCGTGCGATCTGCTTCTCGGCGAGCTCATTGAGGCGCAGCGCCAGGCGCTCGGCGAGGCGGCGGTAGTTGACGAAGATCAGCGTGGTCGTGTGCGCCTCGATCAGCTCGAGCAGCTGCGGGTAGATCGCCGGCCAGACGGAGTTGCCGCCGGCGTCGTTCGCGCCGGCGATCGGGTCGGGCAGCGCGACGTCCTCGTCCGGCCGCGCCATGTCGGCGAGCGGCACGACGACGTCGACGTCGATCGCGCGTCGCATGCCGGCGTCGACGATCGTGCACGGGCGGTCGCTGGCGGCGAAGCGCGCCACCTCGTCGAGCGGTGAGACGGTGGCCGACAGCGCGATGCGCTGCACCGGGCGCCCCACGAGGTGCTCGAGGCGCTCGAGCGAGAGTGCGAGATGGCTGCCGCGCTTGGTGCCGGCGACGGCGTGGACCTCGTCGATGATCACCGTCTCGACGGTGCGCAGCGCCTCGCGGCGCGTGGGCGAGGTGAGCAGCAGGAACAGGCTCTCGGGGGTGGTGATCAGGATGTCGGACGGCGTGCGGGCCTGGCGGGCGCGCTCCTTCTCGGGCGTGTCGCCCGTGCGCACCCCGACGTCGATGTCGGGCAGATCGAGGCCGAGCCGGTCGGCGGTCGCGCGCAGGCCGGCGAGCGGCCCGCGCAGGTTGCGCTCGATGTCGTAGTTGAGCGCCTTGAGCGGCGAGAGGTAGAGCACCCGCGTGCCGGGCTCGGTGCGCGGCGTCGTGGCGAGTCGGTCGAGCGCCACGAGGAAGGCTGCGAGCGTCTTGCCGGAGCCGGTCGGCGCGCAGAGCAGCACGTTGCCGCCGGCGGCGATCGCGGGCCAGCCCTGCGCCTGTGCGGCGGTGGGTCCGTCGGGGAACGTCTCGCGCAGCCACGTGGCCGCGAGCGGCGACAGCGCGGTGGTGTGGTCATCGGCGGGTCGCGGCGTCATGGTCTCGGCGGTCTCGGATGGCGGGCCCGCGCACGCGGTGTCCGTCGTGCTCGACAGCCTAGGCGCAGTACCCTGCCGGGGTGGATGCCGCTGCCCGCTCCGAGACCGCCGAGGAACGTCGCGCGCGCCTGCTCGGGGTCGCGCGCGAGCTGATCGCGCGCGAGGGCGTCTCCGCGTGCACGTTCCGGCGTCTCGCGGCCGCAGCCGGCACCTCGACGCGCCCGTTCACCCACGCCTTCGGCTCACGCGCCGAGCTGCTGCGCGCGGTGGCACTGACGACGTGGGACGACAGTCCCCTCGACGTGCACGAGGTCGGCGCGCCCGTCGTGCGTCCGGACGACTGGGACTGCATCGGCGAGCTGCGTGAGCTGGGCGAGCACTGGCTGCCGCTGACCGAGACGTCGTCGATCACCGAGCGCGTCTACGTGGAGATCCAGCTCTTCTCGCTCAATGAGCCGGAGCTGCACGCAATGCTCGTCGGGCTGAGCGAGGGAGCCAACGCGCAGCTCGAGGCGCTGCTCGGCGAGGGCCAGCGGCGCGGGCAGGTGCGCGCCGACCTGACGCCCCGCGATCTCGTGATCGCGTTCTGGGCACTGCTCGACGGCCTGTCGAATCGCGCCATGTATCAGGGCGACGACGAGATGATCGACCGTCTGCGCCGCCTCTGGATCGACGGCATCGCGCGGCTCCTGCGCCCGTAGCGCGGGCGGGCCCGCCCGCACCGCCGAGGCGGCACGGGCGGGATCACCGGCTTACGACCAGGGGTACGGGCTGTTCGACACCGGGTGGAGATCACCGGTGGCGAAGCGCTCGTAGCGGAACGGGTGGAGCAGCGA
>JBPCSK010000180.1:0-6490 GCA_051007275.1 Gaiellales bacterium
CGCTGATCGTCGAGCGCGGTCTCTACCGCGCCTGAACAACCGGTTGCGGCAGACGCAGCGGGTGATACCCTCATGCCATGACCCGCGCCGAGGACATCCGCTGAGCGATAGCGCGCAGCTCGCCGAGCTGGCCGCCGAGTACGGCGCCGAGAAGCTCGCGACCGACATCGTCCTGCTCGACATGCGCGGCGTCGTCGACTACACCGACTTCTTCGTGGTGATGAGCGGTCGCAACACCCGCCAGGTGCAGGCGATCGCCGAGGAGGTGGCCTTCAAGCTCAAGAAGGAGCACCGCCTGCTGCCGGTGCGCACGGAGGGGATGAAGGAGGGGCAGTGGGTGCTGATCGACTTCGTGGACATCGTCGTCCACGTGTTCGATCCCGAGGCCCGCGAGCTCTACCGGCTCGACGAGCTGTGGGGCCAGGTGCCGCACAGCGAGGTCGCCGAGGCCTAGCGGCTGCACGATCGCGGGACGTTGCTATCCTGCGGTTCCCCGGGGCCATAGCTCAGCTGGGAGAGCGTCTGGCTGGCAGCCAGAAGGTCAGCGGTTCGATCCCGCTTGGCTCCACTGCACGACCGCGACGCGTCAGGCGTAGCGGTCGCCGCGCAGCACCTCGACGGTCGCGACCCACGCGATCGTCGCGTAGTGCGGGAAGTACTCGTCGGCCAAGCGCCGCATGATCGCGTCGGCGACGCCATCGGAGCAGAGCACCTCGATGCGGACGTTGCCGCCCTCGAGGTCGCTCACGCGCCGATCGCGTGGGCCGGCGCCACGCGCGACGGAGATCGTCCAGCCGCTCGCGCCGGCGGTGCGGAGGTCGCGGACGAGTCGGTCTTCCAGGATCGCCTCAGAGACGATCGTGACCAGGTTGACGCTGCTGCGCTCGCTCATCCGATCACCGCCTCGGCGATCGTCAGGTACAGGGGGATCCCGATCACGAGATTGCAGGGAAACGTCATGCCGAGGCTCGCCGTCAGGTACAGCCCGGGATTCGCCTCGGGCAGGGCGAGCCGGACAGCAGCGGGAGCGGCGATGTACGACGCGCTGGCCGACAGGACGCCGAGCACCGTCGCCGTGCCGATCGAGAGCCCCAGCGCTGCGCCGACGCAGACGCCGAGGGTTCCCATCGCGATGGGGAACGCGATGGCGAAGATCGGCAGCCCAGGTCCTGCGGTCCGCACGTCGCCGATACGCCGACCGGCAAGCGTGCCGAGCTCGATCAGGAACAGCGTGAGAATGCCGACGAACAGCGCACCGAAGAACGGCTCGATCCGGCTGTAGCCTGCGGATCCCGTCAGCGCGCCGATCAGGAGTCCGCCGAGCAGGAGCAGCACGGACTTGCCCGCGAGGATCTCGCGGAGCGACGCACCCCAGGACACCGTGCGCGAGGCGCCGCGGCCGGCGAGCAGCAGGCCGACGACGATCCCAGGCACTTCCATCACGGCCAGCAGCGTCGTCACGTAGCCGTCGACGGCAATGGCAGAGGCCTCGAGGAAGACCAGCGCAGCGGTGAACGTGACGAGCGATGTCGACCCGTAGTGCGCCGCGATGGCACCCCGATCGAGCGGTCCGAGGCGTGTGAGGAAGCGCAGAGCAAGAAACGCCAGCGCTGGGATCACGAGGCCCAGCGCGACCGCAGCGACGACGGGCACGGCGACCTCATGCAGGCCCGCCTCGCGGAGGGCCACGCCGCCCTTGATGCCGATCGCGAGCAGCAGGTACATCGACAGCCCCTGATAGACCGCATCGGGCAGGCGCAGGTCGCCCCCGACGGCAACTGCGAGCAGGCCGAGCGCGAACCCGAGCACCGGCGGCGACAGGAGATTGTCGAGCGCCAAGCTGAGGGTGTCGGTCGGCACGGCCCTCAGTATGGCGCACCCCGTCGTCGAGCTATGCCCGGGTTCGGAGCCTCAGCCGCGCTAGCGCAGCGGCCGACGAACCTTGCGCCGCTTGGGCTGCGGCGGTCGTGCTGGACCCGGCGCAGCTCCCGGTGCCGGCGCCGGCGCAGGTCCCGCTGCAGGTGGTGCCGGGCTGGGCGCGGCAGGCGCAGGCGGTGGTGACACCCGCAGGTCGGCGGCTGGATTCGGCTGCGTGACGCGCGGCGCCGCCGCACCCAGCAGCGTCTCGCCGACGTACCCCGCGGCCGTGGTGCCCGGGGGGATCACGAAGATCGCCGAGGCCGTGTGGGTGATGTACTCGTTGAGCGCGTCGTTGGCGGCCAGGCGCGTCTGCATGGTGATGAACTGCCGGCGGGGATCGCGCTGGTACGCCACGAAGGCGAGGCCGGCGTCGAACGTACCGTCGCTCGCCACGCCGTCGTGGAACGAGTACCCGCGGCGCAGGATGCGCTCGTTCTCGCTGTCCGCGCCCGTGCGCGGGTTGGCGACCCGAATGTGCGCGGTCAGGGGCGTCTGCGCATTGTCGACGGGATCCGTCTCGCGCAGGCCGCCGAAGGGCGCGCCGCTCGCGCGGCGGCGACCGAAGACGTCCTCCTGCTCCGACAGCACGCTCTCGTCCCACGTGCGCATGTTGGTGAGCACGCGGCGGTATACCTGATAGGTGCCGCCGGCCAGCCAGGCTGGGCCATCGGCAGGATCCACCCACACGTTGCGCGCCATGCGCGCGGCGTCGGTGGCGTCGAGGTTGGCGGTGCCGTCCTTGAAGCCCAGCAGGTTGCGTCCCGAGCCGTCGGCCGGATTGGCGGGCGGCTCGTTGAAGCCCGACTGCGTCCAGCGCACCACAGCGCGCTCGTTGGCGAGGCGCGCCAGCGTGCGCAGCGCGTGCTCGGCGACGAGGCGCGTGTCGGAGCAGCACTGCACGGAGAGGTCGCCGTTCGAGCGCGCAGCGTCGAGAGCATCGCCCGCGAACGCCGGGAGGTCGACCAGCGCGGCAGGGCGCTGTGCAGCCAGTCCGAAGCGCCCGTCGAACAGCGACGGACCGAAGCCGATCGTGATCGTCAGGTGATCGGCGCGCTGGCCGAGCGCCTCGCCGGTGTCGGCCGGCGCCTTGTCGGGTGCGCCCGCGTCGGGCAGCGGCAGACCCTGCGTGAGGGTGGTGATGGCGCCCTGCCACGTTTGCAGCAGCGCCACCAGCTGGGCGCGTGTCGTGCCCGGCGCCAGATCGAAGGCCGCCAGCCGCAGGTGCTCGGGCGCGCTCGTGGTGATGCCCGCCTGATGGACGCCGAAGGGATCGACGGCGGCGTGCGGATCGCACGCGGGATTGGCGGCGGCGCTGGCCTTCTCGATGAGGCCGGCGGGCTGAGCGAGCAGCGCGGCCGCGCCGCCGGTGACGGCGGTGGCGATCAGGCTGCGACGGGTGATGTGCGGGATTTCCATGGACGACTCCAGGTGCATTGACTACAACGGAGACGGGCCGACGACCGAAATCTCACGATCGCTTCCTGAGGGTTTCTCAGAAACTGCGCGGGCTCTGAGCGCCCGAGCGTGGCGCGCGGTCAGCGCCAGTCGAAGTGCTCTCGATGAATTCGATGGTGCCGGACGCCCGCGCGTCGGAAGGCACGCTCAAACTGCGACAGCATCGGCCCGGGGCCGCACATGAAGACCGTCAGCTCCGACAGCGGCCCGTCGATCCCCGCGAGCGCCTCGGCCGGCGTCAGCGGCGCGTCGCGCGTGCTGTCGACGACGCGCGCATGGAAGTCGGGATGCTTCGCTGCGGCCACCTCGATCTCGCTGGCGAATGGCGATGTCCCCGCGTAGACGTGGAAGAAGTCGACCTCGCGCTCGCCGTCGGGCTCGAGCGAGCGGACCCAGCTCATGAAGGGCACGACCCCAACTCCGGCGCCGATCCACAGCTGTCGCCGCGTGCCCCGTCGCCGGTCGAACCTGCCGTAGGGACCATCAACAACCGCGGGCATGCCTGCCTCCACGAGTTCCTGCACTCGCGAGGTGTAGTCGCCGAGTGCCTTGATGGTCACGCGCAGAACCCGTTCACCTGCTCCGCTCGCGATCGAGAAGGGGTGACGGTGCCAACCCTCCTTGGTCTCGATGTAGATGAGGGCGAACTGCCCTGGGGCGAAGATGAGCGGGGGACCGAGCGGCTCCAGCGCGATCTCCGTGAGGCCACCACCGAGGTCGCGCACAGCGTCCACGCGATAGTCCTTCAGGCCCTGAAAGCGACGGGCGAGGAGCTCGCGGTACGCATAGAACGCGAGGCCGGTGCCGCCGATGGCCACGTACGTCCAGCGCAGCACCGGCGAGCCCCCGAACATCGACCCCGCCAGCAGGCCGTGGATGAAGCCAGCGGCGACGAACAGCCCCACCAGTCGATGCATCAGCCGCCAGCGGTCGTACCCGCCGAGGATGCGCTGGGCGAGCTGGACCGGCGATAACGCGAGCGCGGTCATGATCGGCGGGTGCGCTCGTCGTGGCACGAAGAACCGCCATCGGGGCAGGAGCGCCCAGACGGCCAAGCCGAAGAGCCCGATGACACCGATCGTGGCGAGCGGACCGCTCAACGGCGAATGGTTGCCGCCGTGTGCAAGCAGCATGTGCGGGATGAGCAGCAGGCATCCGGCGATGGCTGCTCGTCGATGCCAGATGGCCGCACGGTCGATACCGTCAAACCACCGATCGACCCACTGCAGCGTGCTGATCAGGATCAGCGAGATCGACAGCAGCAGGATCGACTCCGCTCCGAGGAACTGCCCGAGGTAGCTGCTGCCGCCGTCAGGTCCGTCATGCGCGCCGCCGTCGGGCGGGCCCGGGAACGGAGCCGCTGCGGTAGCGGTAGCGGCTGGCTCCGCAACCTTCCAGAGAACGGCGTACAGGATGATCGCGAGCAGGATGACGAGCGGACCCGAGTACCGGGCGATCAGCGCTCCCAGATGGGTATCGCGATCACGGTGCGGGACGACGACCATGCCGGTACCGTAATCCGTCCCCCGGGGTCTACGGCAGGTCCATGCGGCCGAGCCGCCATGCGCCGAGCAGCACGGCGAGCACCGTCACGACTAGCAGCGCGATCGCGCCGGTCGTCGTGTCGAGCGTCGGGCGCAGATCGGTCTGCAGGCCGTAGATGCCGCCGTCGGTGATGGCGCGTCCCCAGGCGGTCATGCTGAAGCGCTCGGCCGACGGAGCGACCGTGGCGATCGCGCCCTCCCAGACGAGGATGTAGATGATCCCCGCGACGAGCGCTCGCTTGAGCAGGAGTCCCACGGTGACGAACACCGCGACGTAGACGAGCGCGACCAGCAGGGTGCCCGCGAGGCCACGCGCGATGTTCTCGGCGCCGACCCCGAGGTGATCCCCGAGCACCACGATCGAGAGCAGCGCGGGCACCAGCAGGAGCGCGGAGCAGATCGCGGCCGCCACGGTCTTCTCCGCCACGACGCGCAGGCGCGAGAGGCGCGCCGTCGCCAGGTAGACGATCGTGCCCGACTCGCGCTCATCGCCAATCGCGGTGACCGCGAGGACGAGCGCCACGAGCGGCGCCACCGTGGTGACGAGCAGGCGTCCGACGATGATCGCCTGGCTGTCCGGCGAGACGTCGCCGCGCACGATCGCGATGCCAACGAACAGCGGGACGCTCAAGACGGGCAGCAGCAGGGCCAGCGACCGGCGGCGCAGCAGCAGGGCGCGGATGGTGAGGCGGGCGACCGTCACCGCCGCACGCCCCTCGCGCGCTGCGTGAGATACCCGTAGACGCTCTCCAAGTCCTCATCGGTCGGCTCGATCGCGCCGACGCGCACGTCGGCGTCGCGGGCGAGGCCGGGCAGCGCGAGGGCGAGGGCGGTGGGGTCGCGCGTCTCGACGATCAGCACGCCATCACCGATCTCGACCTGCTCGACCCCTTCGATGGCGGTCAGCGCCGCGCCCAGCGGACGGGCGGGGGAGGCGGTGATCTGCACGCGTCGCGGCCGCTCGTCCATCAGCTCGCGCAGCGCGTGCGGTGCGCCCTCTGCCACCAGCCGGCCGTTGACGATCACGAGGACGTTGTCGGCGACGCGTTCGACCTCGCCCAGCACGTGGCTCGAGAACAGCGTCGCGATGCCCTCGGTGCCGAGTCGGCGCAGCAGGGCGATGACGGTCTCGCGCTGCTGGGGGTCGAGTCCGTTGAGCGGCTCGTCGAGGATCAGGACCTGGGGACGGTGCACGAGCGCCTGTGCGATCTTCACGCGCTGGCGCATCCCCTGGGAGAAGCCCTTCACGTCGCGGTCGGCGACATCCGTGAGATCCACCGCGGCGAGAGCGGCCGCGGCCTCACCCTTCGCATCGCGCACGCCGCGCAGGCGGGCGCAGGCCTCGACCAGACCACGGGCGGTGAGCCCCGGCCAGAGACCGTCGCCATCGGGGACCAAGCCGATCGCGGCACGCGCATCGCCGCTGCGGCGCGGATCGAGCCCGACCACGCGCACGTTGCCCTCGTCGGGGCGGGCCAGTCCCGTGGCGAGCCGGATCGCGGTCGATTTGCCGGCGCCGTTATGGCCGAGCAGTCCCGTCACCCCGGGCTCGATGGCAAACGAGATGTCGC
>JBPCSK010000181.1:0-7911 GCA_051007275.1 Gaiellales bacterium
TACATCCCCTGGCTCGAGGAGACCCGCGTCGCGCTGCTCGCGCACGGCGGGCACGACTACGCCGAGGTGCACAGCGGCGGTCTCGATCTCGCCGTCGTCGACGTCGCCGCGCGCTACCGGCGCTCCGTCAAGTTCGGCGATCCGGTCGTCGTGCACGCCGGCGTAGCCGAGATCTCGCGCACGCTCCTGCAGATCGCGTACCTCGTGACCGTCGGCGACGACGTGGCTCTGACGGGCGTCACCACCCACGCGTGCGTCAACCGCGAGGGCCGCCCCATGCGCGTGCCCGAGTGGCTGATGGACCTCGCCGAGGGCGACACCGCCCTCCGCCCGTAGCCCCGCGACCCGCGTCGGAACGACGTCCAATTTCCTAATGGGGTCAGACCCCTTTAGGAAATCCGTCGACCAAGTTCGGTATGGGGTCTGACCCAATTCCGAACGAGAACGACCGGCCGCCGTCGACCAGGTTCGGAATGGGGTCTGACCCCATTCCGAACTAGAACGACCGGCCGCCGTCGAGCGACGCGAACAGGCGGCCGTCGGAGCCGGCCGCGAACACGAGGTCGGGGTTGCGCGGGTCGATCGCGATCGCGGTCGCATTGAGGCCGCTGATCGACCAGGTGCGGCCGTTGTCGCGCGTGACGATCACCTTCGGCGTGGCGACGGCGATACGGCCGGCCACGCTGCGGGCAGCGGCGACGGTCTGCGCGTTGGAGACGCCGGGCACGTACTGGAAGCTCGCGCCGAGATCGTCGGACGCCTGCAAGCCCTGTCGTCCGCACGCCACCCAGAGACGCTCGGTCTTCTTGGGCCTCGCGCCGCCGACCGCCAGTGCCCGCGGGTGGGCGCAAAGGCCGACGGCCGGCAGGTCCCACCAGTAGGTCCCGCCGTCGTTGGAGTAGTGCAGCTGCAGGCCACCATCGGTCGACAGCGCCCACAGCCGCAGCTTTCGCGCGTTGCCCGCGAGCAGCGTGACGGGGGCGCCGAACGGCCACGCCACGCGCGGATTGGCGTCGCCCTCAAGGCTGTAGTCGTAGACCTGCGCGGTCGCGCCGCGCGAGACGAGGATGCGGTCGTAGTACGGCGCGGCCGCCACGGCGGGCTTGCGCCCCGTCGCCGGCAGCTGCCACGTGCGGCCGCCGTCGACGCTGTACTGGAGGCCGTAGTCGCCGCCGACCAGCAGCGGCCCCTGCGCCTCGTCGGAGATGAGCATGAAGCGCGGATGCGCGAAGCCCGCCGGCAGCACGCGCGGCTTCGGCTCGAGCCCGCAGGCCGCGAGCGCCGCTGCCGCCGCGCACACCAGCAGCGCGATCGCCAGGCGCCTCACGCCCCGAGCGCTCCTCCGCGCGTGGCGGCGACGACCGGCGGCGGGCCCGCGCGCAGGCTCTCCTGCTCGTCCTCCGTCCGCGAGATCGTGCGGCGCACGTCGCCGAACGAGAGCCCCTCGACCGACAGGAACACGAACCCGAGCCCCGCACCGAGCGCGACCTCGATCACCTGCAGGCCGATCGCGAACGTGACGGCCTGCCCGAACGAGATGTCGAACGCCTGCGACAGCGCGGTCGCGACGGCCAGCTGGAAGACGCCCAGGTTGCCGGGCACCAGCGGGACGAAGCCGACGAGGTTCGAGACGAGGAAGACGACGCACGCGGCAGCAACGGGATGCGTGTGGATGTCGAACGCCAGCAGCGCGAGGTAGATGCCGATGATCTGCGCGATCCACGACAGGCGGCCCGCGCCGAAGGAGCTGATCGCCAGCCAGGGGCGCCGCAGCAGCTGCGCGCCGCGGCTGAGCGAGTGCAGGTGCAGCTCGACGGTGCGCAGCGTCGAGCGCCACCACGTGCGCGCGTAGTCCTCGCGCACCTCACCGCGCCGCAGCCGCCAGCGGCTCACCAGCTCCACGAGACCCACCACGAGCAGTCCGGCGGCGAGCGCACCGAGCAGGATCATCGTGCCGCGCCCGGCCCAGTCCGGCACGCCGTCGACGGTGAAGACCATCACGACCAGCAGCGCGGCGAGCGTGATGCCGAGCACGAGCTGCTCCATCACCACCGTCGCGGTCATCGTGGAGATCGGGACGTCCTGGCCGTCCTTCTGCAGGCGGCGCCGCAGGACGACCATGCGCCCGACCTCGCCGAGGCGCGCGATCAGCACCGTGTTGAGCAGGAAGCCGATGAAGATCGCGGGCAGCACGGCGCGATACGGCGCCTTCACATCCGGCACCGAGTCGAGCGCGCTCTTCCAGATCACGCCCTTGAAGGCGACGCTGATGAAGTTCGCGACCAGCGACAGGATCACGAACGGGATGCTGAGGCTGCGGAAGGTGTCGAAGATCGCGGTCACCTCGCCGCGGTCGACGCGCGCCAGCGCGATCGCGGCGATCGCGACGATGATCCCCACGACGATCGCGAGGCGCTTCCACGAGATCGGCTTGGGCGGATCGAGCGCGGCGATCTCGCTCATCGTCAGGAAATCGAAGTCGCGCTCGCGCGCCGCCGCGATGATGCCGGGCAGCGCCTCCGCGGTCTGCGAGCGATCGTCATCGCCCCAGCCATCGGCGTCGTGCAGCAGCAGGATCGCGCCGGGCTTCATCGCCTTGGCGGACCGCTTGACGATCACATCGGCACCCGGCTTGGCGGTGTCGAACACGCCCGCACTCCACGCGCACGTCATGTAACCGAGGTGCCGCGCGGTGCGGGCCACGAACGGGCTGCGAAAGCCGTGCGGCGCGCGGAAGACGCGCACCGGCGGACCGCCCGCCTTGCGCAGCAGCCGCTCCGTGCGCTGCAGCTGGTGGTGCACCTGCGCCGCGCCGGCGAAGGCGAGGATGCCGTGGTCGTAGCCATGATTGCCGAGCTCGTGCCCCTCGCGCACGATGCGCTCGACGAGCTCGGGATGGCGCTCTGCGTGCTTGCCGAGAACGAAGAACGTGGCGCGCACGCCCTCGGCGCGGAGGATGTCGAGAATGCGCGGCGTCGTGTCGGGCGACGGGCCGTCGTCGAACGTCAGCGCAACGACGTCCTTGCGGATGCGCTTGCCGTCGACGACGCCGCCGAACAGCGGCGAGCTGGCGCCGAACATTCCCCACGCCCCCAGCGTGAGCAGCAGGATCGCCGCGACATCGACGACCCACGCCAGCCAGGACAGGTGCGTGTGCGTCAGCACCTCGTCGGCGAGCACGGCAATCGCGGCGACGGCCACTCCGATCAGCACCGCTCGGAGGATCGTCTGGCGCTTCGTCACGGGCGCGGGCCCCTGTCGAGCAGGTCCACGTAGAAGTCCTCGAGCTGCTGTGCGACCTTCGTCCAGGCGTACTCGGTGACGGCCGTCTTGCGTCCCTCGCGCCCCATGCGGTCGCGCTCCTCAGGGTGCTCGATCATGTACATCAGCGCCTCCGCGAAGCGCTCGACGCTCTCGGCCGGCGAGATCAGGAGGCCCTGCTTGCCGTGCTCCATCAGCAGCTGGAAGCCGGAGATGCGGCTCGCGACGACCGGACGGCCGCAGCTCATCGCCTCGAGCAGCACCATGCCGAACGACGCGCGCTGGCACGGCGTGCAGTGGATGTCGGCGGTCGCGTAGTAGCGCGGGCGATTCCAGTTGACGCGGCCCGCCCAGTGCACGTCGGGCGCCACGTCGTCGGGTACCTGGCTCTGGTACCGCGACTTGAGCGGGCCATCGCCGACGACGATCAGTCGCACGTCGGACCCGACGCGCCGGCGCACCTCGGAGAACGCACCGATCATCGTGTCGAGGCCATTGCGCGGATCGAAGCGGCCGAGGAAGAGGATGTTGAGCTTGCCGTCCTTCAGCTCCGCGATCGGATCGGCCTCCGGCGAGAAGCGCCGGTCGTCGATGCCGTTCGGGATGACGGTGTACTCGTACGGGTAGTACGGCGCGAGCGAGCCGATGCACGCCTCGCTGACGACGATCTTGCCGTCGAGGCGGCCGATCACCCTGCGCATCAGGGGGGCGATCACGTCGAAGCCGAGATTGCGGGGGAAGACGGAGTGGAACGTGCCGACGGTGACCGCGGTCTTCGGCGCGGCGAGCACGCCCATGATCGGCAGGATCGGGCTATACGGCGAGTGCACGTGCACGACATCGACCTTGCGCTTCTCGAAGATCTGCTTCAGCTTGCGGCGCAGCAGCGGATCGACGACGTGGTACGTCTGCGAGGCGTTGGCGTACCCGGGCAGAGCGCGGCCGACGCGCACGATCTCGAACGGCACGTTCGCCTCAGGGCGGATGTCGCCGTCGACGATCGGCGGCGGGCGCATCACGTTGCCCGTCACGACGGTCACCTCATGCCCGCGCCGGGTCAGCTCCGTGGCCTGCCCGTGGACGTGCTCGGTGATCCCGCCGAGGTGCGGGTAGTAGTAGTCGGTGACGATGGCGATCCGCACGCTTCCTGCATCGTAGCCTCGCCGGCCGCCTTGGCACTTCCCCCCGGAGAGTGCCAAGGCGAATCGGCTCCCGCGCTATAGTGCGGCTCGTGCCTACGTACGAATATCGCTGCGCTGAGGGTCACGAGACCGAGGTCTTCGCGAAGATGACCGACCCGCCGCTGAAGAAGTGCCCGGAGTGCGGGAAGAAGGTCGAGCGCGTGCTGTTCGCGCCGCCGATCCACTACAAGGGCTCCGGCTACTACTCGACGGACTACGGCAAGGGCGGCAAGCGCGCCACCAAGGAGAAGGCCGATACGGGCGAATCCAAGTCGTCCGATTCGTCCTACTCAAATATGAGCGACTCGAGCTCCGCCACCACGTCGAAGTCGACGTCCGACTCCGGCTCGAAGCCCAAGCCCTCCTCCGACTAGAGGCCCGCGAGCACGACGCGCCCCGCCTCGGCGACGGCGCGCAGCCCAGCGGGGAAGTCCCACTTCGCGCGATCCTGCTCCTCGACCATGTTCGAGATCGCGCGCAGCTCGAGCGCGGCAATGCCCGCCTCGGCCGCGGCCCGCAGGACGCCGAAGCCCTCCATCGCCTCCACGTCGCAGTCGCCCCCGCCGACGTGGGCGCTCGTCGCGATCGGCAGCCGGTGCGCGTCCGGCAGCAGCAGGCCCACGCGCGCGAGCAGGTCGGCGTCGGGCTCGATCAAGCGCTCCGTCGGCACCGCCGCCGTGAGGTCGCTGTACTGGCTGCGCGTGCCGAGCACCACATCGCCGATCTGCAGCCCGCTGCCCCGGCGCGCCCCCGCGATGCCGAGATGCAGGATCGCGTCGGGTCGGTTCGTCGCCAGGTGCGCGGCCGTATGCACCGCGGCCTCGACCGGACCGATGCCGACGACGAGCGTCGCAGCCCCGCCGACCCAGTCCAGCTCTCCCGGCGTGGCGGCGATCACGAGGACGTCCATAGGGGAATGATCACACGGCGCCGCGGCCGCAGCACGCACGACTAGACTCGCGGCATGGACATCCTCGTTCTCCAGCACATCGCCTGCGAGCCGCCGGCTGAGTACGGCACCGTGCTCGCCTCGCGCGGCCACACCCTCCACACCGTCGAGGTCGATGAGGGCGAGGCACTGCCGGACTGGCGCGAGTTCGGCGCGATCGTCGCGATGGGCGGTCCGATGGGCGCGTACGAGGACGACGCCTACCCGTGGCTCGCGGACGAGAAGCGCCTGATCGGCGATGCCGTTCGCGCGGGTCTGCCGTACTTCGGCGCGTGCCTCGGCGTGCAGCTGCTCGCCGCATCGCTCGGCGCTCGCGTCTACCCCGGCGGCACGCCGGAGATCGGCATCCTCGACGTGATGCGCACCGAGGACGGCGGCTCCGATCCGGTCGCGTCGATCCTGCCGGAGCGCTTCAAGACGCTCCAGTGGCACAGCGACACCTTCGACCTGCCGGAAGGGGCGGTCTCGCTGTTCTCCAGCCCCGCCTACCCCAACCAGGGCTTCCGCTTCGGCGAGGTCGCCTACGGCGTGCAGTTCCACCTCGAGGTCGACGCCGCCCTGGCCGACGCGTGGTCCCGCGTGCCCGCCTACAAGACGGCGGCCGAGGACGTGCTCGGGCCTGGCGGCCTCGACACGCTGCTCAGCGGAGTGCACGACCACGCCGACCGCATGCTCCCCCACGCCCGCACGCTGATCGACGCGTGGCTCGACCACGTGCTCGAGTACGGCCGCTCGTAGCGCGGTCGCACCAGCACGCCTCCTAGCGACTACGCTCGCCGCATGCCCACCGCCTCGAAGCCCAAGCGCCTCTCGCAGTTCTGGCATCCGATCGCCTCCGTCGAAGAGGTGACCGAGCAGCCGCAGCGCTTCACGCTCCTCGACCAGCAGCTCGTCGCGTTCCGTACCGACGCAGGCATCAGCGTCTTCAAGGACCTCTGCATTCACCGCGGGGCCGCGCTCTCGCTCGGCGAAGTGCGGAACGGCTGCATCGTGTGCCCGTACCACGGCTGGGAGTACGACGCCACGGGGGCATGCGTCAAGATCCCCGCGCAGCCCGACAAGCCGATTCCGGCGGCGGCGCGCGCCATCCCGTACCGGGTGGCCGAGCAGTACGACCTCGTCTGGGTGGCGCTCGAGGAGCCGATCCAGAACATCCCCCACATTCCGCTCGGCCTCGACTCCGACCCGGCGTACACGAGCGAGGTGTTCAGCATCCTCGAGTGGAACACCAGCGCCGGTCGCTCGACCGAGAACTCGATGGACGTCTCGCACTTCCCGTTCGTGCACCCGAACCTGCTCGGCGATCCGGACCATCCCGAGCAGGAGCCGTACGAGCTGCACGCCGAGGACTGGGGCCAGTGGTTCGTCGTGCCGAATGCCTTCTGGCGCAGCGTCGACCAGACGCAGAACGCCGTCATCACCTACACGTACACGCACGTCTACCCGTTCACGATGCACCTGCACGTCGTCACCGAAGGCAGCGACGACATCATCAGCGTGATGGTGATCGCCTCGCCGACGGAGGCGAAGAAGACGCGTGTCTTCCGCATCGTGTTCCGGAACTTCGTCGAGACGAACCCGAATTTCGTCAGCGACTACCTGCACATCCTCGAGCAGGATCGCATCGTCGTCGAGAGCATCCGCCCGGAGGAGATCCCGACGTCGCTCAAGGAGGAGCTGCACGTCAAGGTGCCGGATCTGTCGTCGATCGCGTACCGCCGCTGGCTCGAGGACGTCGACATGCAGGGGCTCGCGGAGGTCTAGGCCCCGGCCCCGTCGCGTAGACTCCGCACGTGCCGTTCGCCTCGCTCATCGCGCCGCTCTTCGCGAGCTTTCTGTCAGCGCTCAAGCCGGATGAGATCCTCAACAACGCCGGGCACCTGGCCGTCTGGGTCGCCGCGGGGATCATCTTCGCCGAGTGCGGCCTGCTGATCGGATTCTTCCTCCCGGGCGACTCGCTGCTGTTCGTCGTCGGCCTCTTCGTCGGCAACGGCGCCATCGGCACGCCGCTGTGGGCCACGTGCCTGATCCTCTTCATCGCGGCATTCGGCGGCAATCTGCTGGGGTACTGGATCGGCCTGCGCGCCGGCCCTGCGCTATTCCGTCGTGAGGATTCCCGCATCTTCAAGAAGAAGTACATCGACCACACCGAGGAGTTCTTCAACCGGTACGGCGCGGCCGCGATCATCCTCGGACGCTTCATCGCGATCGTGCGCACGTTCATCACGGTGCTTGCCGGCGCCGGCAAGATGGACTTCCGACGCTTTGCGCTGTACAGCGCGATCGGCGCGGCGCTCTGGACCGTCAGCCTCACCGTTCTGGGCTATCTGATCGGCAACGTGCCCGTGATCAAGAACAACCTCGAGTACGCGATCATCCTGATCGTCGTCGTCAGCATCATCCCGATCGTGATCCATCGCCTCAAGGCTCGCCGCGACGCCAAGCACGCCTGATCAAGTTCGGATTGGGGTCAGACCCCAAACCGAACTTCCACGACCAGGTTCGGAATGGGGTCAGACC
>JBPCSK010000182.1:0-9547 GCA_051007275.1 Gaiellales bacterium
GGTCTGGGGACGCTTCGATGGTGAGCACGCCCACGCCGTGTCCGACACGCTGTGGCGCATCGGGCTGGTCGCGTCGGAGACCGACGGCACCGTGGTGTTCCAGCCGTCGCCCGCACCAGTCAACCTCACCGCGGCGCGCCTGGCCACGCTCAACGCGCGGCTGCAGTCGGGCGCGTCGCCGGCGATCGTCACGACCAACAGCAGCTGCATCGCCGGCTCGTAGCCTGCGCCGGGCGGTCCGCGCACCCCGCGGATCGTCCGGTCGCTCAGGCGAAGGCCCGCTGAAGCACTGTTGCGGCCTCGGCGACGCAGGCCGCGTCCGTCCGCGGGCGAGCCGCGGCAGCTGCGCCAGCGCTGAAGCCGACCACGGTCGGCGCGCCAAGCAGCGCCGTGAGGTCGTACCACTCCGCCCAACGGCGGGCTGGGCCACCAACGACGCCCAGCACCTGCGCGTCCGGCCACCAGCGCTCGGGGTACTGCAGGATCACCTTCTCGAGCGAGCCCATCACCAGGCCGTCGATAGCCCGTCGCACCGACGACGGCAGCGGTGTGATCGACACCGCGCGACGCTGCAGGATGCTCAGCGGCACCGCGACGACCACAGCATCGGCCGTGATGGGCTCTCCGGACCGCAGCACGACATCGAAGCCACCGCTCTCGTGCGCATTCACCGCCCGCACCGGCGTGCGCAGGCGCACCTCGAGGCCCTGGACGAGCTGCTGCGGAACGACCGCGTAGCCGCCCTTGACCAGCGCATCGCCGCCCAACTGCTCATCGCCCTCGTAGAGCGCGGCTGCGCCAAGAACTCGCGGACCGACCCCGTACTCCTGCGTCAGCGCCGTCTCGACGGCCCAGCGGTCGAGCGTCGTGGCACGTACGCCCGCCGTCGCGAGGACATCCTGCACGGAGGTCGTCAGCGGATACGCATGTGACTCCATCCGTGTCATGGCGCGCTCGACACGGGCCTGCGCGGCGTCCGCACCGCTGGGCGCCTGGCCGCTCAGGTCATGCACGACCCCGTCGTCGTAGTCGGTGGGCACCAGCGTCGAGCCGCCGCTCCGCACGAGCGCCGTGACCGGATTGGCGCGCACGCCATGAACCCACGCGGCGCCGAGCTCGACGGGCACGCCCCACGACGTATCGGTGCAGACGCGACCGCCCACTCGATCGCGCGCCTCGAGCACCGTCACCGTCGCGCCCGCGCCCTGCAGGGCACTCGCTGCCGCGAGGCCGGCGACGCCCGCGCCGATCACGATCACGCGGTCGCCGTCGATGTCGCCGTAGTCGTCCAGCAGCACCGTCGCCGCGTGGCGGCCCGACAGATAGGCGCCCTGCACGGTCGCCGGATGCGTCATGCTCGCGTGCTCACCGGCGAAGACGAGGCCGTCGCCAACCACGGTGTCGGCCAGCGTCTCGCGGACATCCGGTGAGGAGCCAACGGGTAGCGCCGAGTACGAGCCGAGCGACCATGGGTCCGTGTCCCAGCGCGTGACGAGACCGCGCGTCGGCTCGGTGGCATTCCGCTGCCCGCCGCATGCCGATAGCGCCCCGGGGCCGAGCGCCACCGTCGCCACAGCGGCGCCGAGGAACGCGCGCCTGCTGATCTGCAGATCCATGCGGCAAGCATGCCATCGCACGGGGCTGCAGTAGGGGCGCCTGGATTCGAACCAGGGCCTAACCGGTTATGAGCCGGCTGCTCTAACCGCTGAGCTACGCCCCTCCTCCCGACAGGATAGGCGGCGACACCCGTACCCTGTCGCCATGGCCCGCGTGAAGCCGACCCACCTCGCGATCGGCGTGCTCGGCGTGCTGATCATCGCGGGCACGTTCCTGATCGTGCTGCCCGAGGTCGCGTCGTACGGCAGCGTCGTCGACCAGTTCAAGCGCTTCACACCCTTCGACATCGCGCTGCTGGTCGCGCTCGCAGCGCTCAACATCATCACGTTCGCGCCGCCGCTGCAGGCCGCCTTGCCCGGACTCGGTTTCTTGCGCGCCCTCACGTCGTCGCAGATCTCGGCGGCGTTCGCCCACGCCGTTCCCGCCGGCGATGCCCTGGGCGCTGGTGCGCAGGTGGCGCTCTACCGCCGCTGGGGCTTCGGCGCGCATCCGATCGCGGTGGCCCTCACGCTGGTGGGCGCCTTCAATGGACTGTTCTTCGTCGTCCTGCCGCCGCTTGGCCTGGTGCTCCTGCAGTTCGACGGCACGCGCCGCACAGGCCTGCTGCTGATCGCCATCGCCGCCCTCATCACGCTGCTTGGCACTGCCGCGGCGGTGATCGCGGCAATCCGCAGCGAGGCTTCAGCGCGTCGCGTCGGCGCCATCGCCGTGCGACTTGCGTCGCCCGTGCTGCGTGTCCTGCGGCGAGGCCCGGCCGGTGACTGGGGCGAGCACCTCGTCGGCTTTCGGCGCGAGGCCATCGACGTCCTGCGTCGTCGCTGGATCGGACTCCTGCTGGGGACGGCCGCGTCGAACCTCGCCGTCTTCGCGTGCGTCGTCGTCGCGCTGCGGGTGTGCGGGGCGAGCGCGGAGCAGGTGTCCTGGCAGGAGATCCTCGTCGCGTGGTCACTCACGCGACTGCTGCTCCTGATCCCGATCACCCCGGGCGGCATTGGCGTCGTGGAGCTCGGCATGACTGGGCTGCTCGTCGCGTTCGGCGGTGACAACGCTGCGGTCGTGGCAGGGGTGCTGCTGGAGCGCGCGCTCACGTTCCTGCCGCCGATCATCCTCGGCGCCGTCTTCGGCCTCCAGCTCGGCGTCTCGCGCAAGGGCGCGGTGCGCGACGCTCCCGCGGACTGACGTCCCTACTGCTGCGTCGAGTCGCCGCGGCCCGGCGCTCCTGCCACATCGAGCGCACGCGTGGCTCGTGCGGTGACGAGCTGGTAGAGCACGAGCAGCTGCGTGATGGCAAGCGCATCGGAGCGATAGAGGTCCATGCCGCGCGTGAACTGCCCGAGCCGATCGAGCTGCAGGTGGCGGGCAAAGTGCAGGCGGTCCCAGATCGCCTCCTCGATGGCCTGGGCTCGGCCGGGCGGGAGCAGCCCCGGCACCCGCAGCAGCTGCTCGCCGTGGGGCAGGTCGATGATGGTGAAGTCGTCCTCCCCATCGCCGCCGAGGCCCGTCAGGTCGGGATGCGGCACCGTGGGGCGCAGCAGGATCTCGGCGTCGAGGTTCTTGTCCGCCGGGTTCTTCCCCTGCCGGAACGTGATGACCAGGTCTGCGAAGGCGCGCTGCGGACGAACCCACTTGACCGAGTCGCGCTCGCGCCGATCCATCTCGTCGAGCACCTCGTCCGTCGTGTACCCGCGACGCGTGGTGTCGCGCAGCAGCTTCCACGAGCGTCGAAGCTCCTCCGGCGGATCCATGTAGACCGCGCAGTCGAAGCGGCGCCGCAGGTCGTCCGTCTGCAGGCAGAGCAGGCCTTCGACGACCGTGTACGGCGCGGGCTGCAGGTACTCCGGCGGCCCGAGCGTGCCGTCGGTGTGGCGATACGTGGGCTTGAGGATCGCGCGCTGCATCGTCAGCGCCTCGAGATCCTGGGCCATGATGTCGAGGTAGTTGGCGTCGGGATCGAGCGGCGTGATACCCATGACCTTGCGCTGCGAGCGGTCGTAGCGGTGGTAATCGTCCGACGGCACGTGCGCCACCTGTTGCTCACCGAGCACCCGCGCGAGGCCGCGCGTCAGCGTCGTCTTGCCGCTGGCCGAGTCGCCGACGACCGCGAGCACCGTCGACTGGGCCACTCCTGCGCGCATTGCCGCCATGCGGAGAATGCTCGCACGTTCGCGGGAGCGGTGCCGTCAGCATCCGGACGAAATCCTTTTGCGGGCGTCGGAAACCGGGTAGGATCGCCCCATGGCAGCGACCCCGGGAGAGTCGAAGCGCAGCGCGTTCTTCGCCACGCGCGCGATCAGCCGCGACGTCGTCGTGCCGGAGTATCCCGAGCTCGGGCTGATTGCGTTTGACAGCCCCAACGACCCGGAGCCGTCGATCCGCGTGGAGGCCGGGCGGATCGTCGAGCTCGACGGCGTGCAGGAGGCCGACTTCGATCTGATCGACGCCTTCCTCGCCGAGCACGGCATCAACGCCACTGTCGCCGAGGAGGCGATGGCGATCGAGGACATCCAGTTCGCACGGATGATCTGCGGCCACGACGTGCCGCGCACGGAGATCCTCCGCCTCGTCGAGGGCATGACGCCCGCCAAGGTCGCGCGCGTGCTGGGGCTCCTGAGCCCGCTCGAGCTGATGCAGGCGATGGCCAAGATGCGAGCCCGCCGCACGCCCTCGATCCAGGCGCACGTGACCAACCGCATCGACCATCCGCTGCTGATCGCCGCCGACGCCGCGAGCGCCGTCGCGCTCGGCTTTCGCGAGCTCGAGACCACGGTGCCCGTCCTGCGGGACGCACCGCTCGTGGCACTGGCGCTCTTGATCGGCAGCCAGGTGCCCGCGCCGGGCGCACTCACCCAGTGCAGCGTCGAGGAGAAGACCGAGCTCGAGCTGGGCCTGCGAGGACTCACGACCTACGCGGAGACGGTCTCGGTCTACGGCACGGAACGCGTCTTCCTCGACGGCGACGACACGCCGTGGTCCAAGGCGCTGCTCGCCAGCTCGTACGCCTCGCGCGGGCTCAAGATGCGCTTCACATCGGGCTCAGGCGCAGAGGTGCTGATGGGCGCCGCCGAGGGCAAGTCGCTGCTCTACCTCGAGGCGCGGTGCGTCGCCGTCACGCGTGCGGCAGGCTCGCAGGGCACGCAGAACGGCGGCATCGACGGCATCAACGTCACGGGCTCCGTCCCCAACGGCATGCGCGAGATCCTCGCGGAGAACGTGATGGCCACGCTCTATGGGCTGGAGTCGTGCACGGGCAACGACACGCAGATGAGCGCCTCCGACATCCGGCGCACCGCCCACACGCTCCCGCTGCTTCTCGCCGGCTCGGACTTCCTCTTCAGCGGCTTCGGCTCGATCCCCAGCTATGACAACGCCTTCGGCGCCAGCAACTTCAACGCCGAGGACATCGACGACTACCTGATGGTGCAGCGCGACTGGGGCTTCGAGGGCGCCCTGCGCTCGCAGGACGACGCCACGCTGCTGCCGCTGCGACGGCGTGCTGCTGAGGCCTGTCGTGCCGTTCTCGACGAGCTCGACCTGATGACCTTCGACGACGACGAGCTGGAGCGCGTGGTGAGCGCCCACGGCAGCCTCGACGTCTCCGAGCACCAGACCGACGAGACCGCCCGCGCCGGTGACGCGATCATCGAGCGCGAGATCACGGCCGTCGACGTCGTGCGCGCGCTCGCGATCCGCGGCTTCGACCTCGAGGCCGAGCGCGTGCTCGAGATGACGCGCCAGCGCCTCTTCGGCGATCACCTCCAGACGTCGGCGATCTTCGGCGAGGACATGAGCGTGCTCAGCGCCCTCACCGACCCCAACGACTACGCGGGTCCCGGCACCGGCTATCGACCGTCGCGCGAGCGCCTCGACGAGATCGCGCGCGTCCGTCAGTCCCGCACCCACGCCGAGCTCCTCGCCGAGCAGGCGCCGCACCAGGGCTGCGTGATCCTCAACGAGACCGGACCGGCCGCCGTGCGCCCTCGCCCCGATGAGGTCGTCATCGGCCTGTCCCCCGCCTTCGGCAACGACGTCTGGCTCACGCTCTCGGGGCTGACGGTCGCCGAGGCGCTGCGTCAGCTGCTCGCGGGCATCGAGGAGGAGGGCGTGGTCGCCCGCGTCGTGCGCGTCACCCACTCGCTCGATCTCGGCATGGTCGGCTGGACGGCCGCCAACCTCTCGGGCAGCGGCGTCGCGCTCGCCATCCAGGGCAAGGGCACGGCGCTGATCCACCGCGCCGATCTGCCTGTGCTGGACAACCTCGAGCTGCTAAGCATGGCGCCGCTCATCGACGCCTCGCGCTATCGCCTGATGGGACGCAACGCCGCGCGGCACGCCCGCGGCGAGAAGCCTTCGCCGGTCCTGCTACCGGAGTCCGGGGAGCCGATGGGACCCCGCTACCACGCCAAGGTCGTGGCGCTGATCAACCGCGAGAGCCAGTGCCTGCGCGACGGCGAGCCGCAGGCGGTGGAGGTCTCGTGGCCGAGCTGAGGTATCCCCTGGGCGAGCACAACCGCGGCGACGTGCGCTCGCAGACCGGCCGCACGGCCGACGAGCTGACCGTCGACGACATCCGCTCGGGCGTCGTCACGGCGGCGGACGCTGCTGTCGATCCCGACACGCTGCGCCGACAGGCGGAGTTCGCCGAGCAGGGCGGCAACCCGCAGCTGGCCGAGAACCTGCGTCGCGGCGCCGAGCTCGCGCTGTTCTCGGACGATGACGTGCTCCGCTTCTACGACGCGCTGCGACCGGGCCGCTCGTCGGTCGCCGAGCTCGACGCCATTGCCGCTGAGCTCGAGGCCGGCGGTGGGGAGCGCTGCGCGGCGCTCGTGCGTGAGGCAATCGCGCACTATCGCCGACGCGGGCTGATCTTCTGACGTGCTCGTCGCCGGGGTCGATGTCGGCAATGCCACGACCGAGGTCGCCCTCGCACGTCTGAACCCCGGTCGCGAACCCGAGCACCTCAGCGTGACGCGGGGCGCGACCACCGGCGCCAAGGGCACGGCAGAGTCCGCGCAGGGCGTGATCGATCTGATCGAGCGGGCCAGCCGACGCCTCGGCGAGCGGCCTCATCGCATCCTGCTGGCCGATCTGCATCCCGTCGAGACCGGGCTGCGCGAGCTGTCGGCCGACGACACGCAGGACCTGGGTGGCGTCGGCATCGCACGACCCGTCAGCGCCACGCCATCGGGCATCGGCGCCGCGGCCGGACAGCTCATCGACCTCGACGACCTCGCCGGCGAGCCGCTCGGCGTACCGGTGATCCCGATCGTGGGCGACGTCGACTTCGACGTGGCGTCTGCTCGCCTCACGTCCGCCCGCGACGCCGGCTGGCGGATCGTGGCGCTCGTCGTCACGGGCGACGATGGCGTGCTCATCGGCAATCGCGTCGACCGCACGCTGCCGATCATCGACGAGGTTGCGGATGCTGCCAGCTTGCCGCGCGGTGCGTGGGCGGCGGTCGAGGTCGCCCCGCTCGGCGGCACGATTGCGCAGCTGGCAGATCCGTTGCGCCTCGCCGTCCTGCTCTCGCTCGACCCCGACCGTGCCCGCGGGGCGCGCAACGCCGCCCGCGCACTGGTCGGTCACCGTGCGGGGATCGCGGTGCGTCGCGAGGCCTCGAGCGGCGGCTCCACCCGCGAGACCGCTCGGATGGCGACGCTCCGAGATGGCACGACGCTGCCCATCGATGTCGCCACGGTGCCGCCGGCCCTCGGCGCGGTCGCGTCCGTCGACGACATTGACGCGGCGCTGCTCGACGCGTTCTGGACGGCGCTGCCGCACACCGAGGACAGCGCCGCCCTCGCGCTCCAGCTGCAGCAACGCCGAGCCGTCGGTCTCGCGGTGCTCGCCGAGCGCGGCGACGCCGGGGTCGAGCGCGCCTTGTCCGAGCGCACCGAGGCCGAGGTGATCGTGGTCGCGGCCGAGACGGCCGCGGCGGTGGCTGGTGCATCGACCACCCCCGGAGCTGGTCACGCCCCGATCGTGATCGACATGGGCGGCGGCACCGTGGATCTGCACGTCGAGCTCGATGGGCAACGTCGAGCCGTCGCCGCAGCCGGTGCCGGAGTCCTCGTGGATCGGATCTGCGGCGCGCTCCTCGGGATCGACCCGCTGCGAGCCGAGCGCGCCAAGCAGCTGCCGAGCGTGCACGTCGAGACGCCGTTCATCCTCCGCCACGAGGATGGCGGTCGCACCTTCCTATCCCAGCCGGCACCGCCCCACACGGTCGCCCACCTGTGCGTGACCGAGCGCAGGGAGGGATCGCTCGACCCGCTCAGCGCCAGCCTCGCGCCTGAGGTCTGGGGCCGCCTGCGGCGTGCCGCCAAGCGCGACGTGATCGCCGGCAATCTGCGACGCGCCATCGACGCGGTCGGTGGGCTCCCGCAGGGCGAGCTGGCGATTCTGGTCGGCGGCTGCGCAGAGGATGCGGAGGTCGTGGACGAGGTCTCGCTGGCGCTCGCCGACCTGGACCTGGCGATCGCGCGCGGCAATGTGCTTGGGCAGCACGGACCGCGAGCAGCCGTTGCCGTCGGCCTCGTCCTCCTCCATGCGAGAGGCGCATGACCCCGCCCGCGGTGCTGCTCGCGTGCGACGACTCGGCGATGATCCGCGACGTCGCCGCGGCCTTCGAGGAGGAGGGCGTGCCGCTCCGGGTGATCGAGCCGACATCGCCTCGAGCCGCGGCACTGCAGTCACCGCTGGGCATCGGCATCGCGCCACACGACGGGCTGCTTGCGATCGCCCTCTCCACCGGCCCCGACCTCCCGTACCTGATCGGCGATGATCCCCGACGCATGGGACGCTACGCCGCACGCCTCGCCGCTCGTCGCCCGCTCGGGGTTCCAGGCTGATGCGCCGAGTCCTCGTCACCGGCGGCAGCAGCGGCATCGGTGCGGCGATCTGCCGACGCCTGGCCGCAGACGGCTGGAGCGTCGCGGTTGCGGGGCGTTCGCCCGAGCGCACCCGCGCCGTGGCCGGGGAGATCGACGGCGTGCCCGTGATCGGCGATGCCGCCGATGCCCAGCACGATCCGGTCAGCGAGGCCGTCGGCCTCCTCGGTGGTCTCGAGTGCGTCGTGCTCAACGCCGGCGTGATCGCCGACGCGGACCTCCCAAGCACGGAGCCCGCTGCGTGGCAGCAGATGCTCGAGATCAACGTGCTGGCCGTGCATCGCCACGCGCTGGCGGCTCACCCCGCGCTGGCCGCGACACGCGGCTCGCTGTTGATGACCAGCTCCGACGCGGGCGTGTGGGGAGAGACGTCCATCGCCGGGTATTCGATCACCAAGCGGATGGTGCTGGCACTGATGCGCTGCCTCGCCGCCGAATGGGGTCCCGACGGCATCCGCGTCAATGCGCTGTGCCCTGGGGATACCGCGCCCGGCATGGTCACGACGACGAGCGGTCGACGCGAGCCCGGGACGACCGATGGCTGGCTGCCTCCGCCGCTCGGCGCCACGGTGCGCGCGCAGGATGTCGCGGGTGCTGCCGCCTTCCTCGCCGGGGACGATGCGGCGCGGATCACGGGCGTTGGCCTGCTGATCGACGCCGGGATGCGCGCGTCCTCCACCGGCTGGCAGACTGCGCCGGAGGTCGGACGATGACGCTCCTGGTCGTCGGCACCGACTGCGCCGTGGCACGCGCGCTCCACGACGCGCGGCCGGTTGATCAGGTCGCCGGTGCGATGAACGAGCTCCGCGCGCACCGCCCCGACCAGATCGCTCTGGTCGCCCTGCCGCCTTCCGTCGGCCCGATCGGCGCGCTCGCGCCGGCTGCGTTCGCCGAGCTCGCCCACGACACGCTCACGCTGTCGCTCTCGGTGGTGCAGGCAGCAGCGCAGCTCGAGGGGCCTGTCCGCATCGCCCTCATCTGCCCGGCCGACGCGATCCATCCCGATCATCTCGACGGAGCGCGCTCGGTGATCGGCGCCGGTC